>CP029329.1:915000-917500 GCA_003129525.1 Clostridium beijerinckii
CATACTTACACCTCTGACCTATCAACCTTGTAGTCTTCAAGGGGTCTTACTAGCTTACGCTATGGGAAATCTAATCTTGAGGTTGGCTTCACACTTAGATGCTTTCAGCGTTTATCCATTCCCGACTTAGCTACCCAGCTATGCTTCTGGCGAAACAACTGGTACACCATAGGTCAGTCCATCCCGGTCCTCTCGTACTAAGGACAGCTCCTCTCAAATTTCCTACGCCCGCGACGGATAGGGACCGAACTGTCTCACGACGTTCTGAACCCAGCTCGCGTGCCGCTTTAATGGGCGAACAGCCCAACCCTTGGGACCTACTTCAGCCCCAGGATGCGACGAGCCGACATCGAGGTGCCAAACCTCCCCGTCGATGTGAACTCTTGGGGGAGATCAGCCTGTTATCCCCGAGGTAGCTTTTATCCGTTGAGCGATGGCCCTCCCACGAGG
Organism: Clostridium beijerinckii; assembly: GCA_003129525.1. Taxonomy (NCBI): domain Bacteria; kingdom Bacillati; phylum Bacillota; class Clostridia; order Eubacteriales; family Clostridiaceae; genus Clostridium; species Clostridium beijerinckii. Next base: position 915,451 of record CP029329.1, read on the forward strand.
TACCACCGGATCACTAAGCCCGACTTTCGTCCCTGCTCCACTTGTAGGTGTCGCAGTCAGGCTCCCTTCTGCCTTTGCACTCTTCGAACGATTTCCGACCGTTCTGAGGGAACCTTTGGGCGCCTCCGTTACATTTTAGGAGGCGACCGCCCCAGTCAAACTGCCCACCTAACAATGTCCTGTCACCAGTTTCATGGCATCCAGTTAGAACTTCAATACTATCAGGGTGGTATCCCAACAACGACTCCACCAAAGCTGACGCTCTGGTTTCCCAGTCTCCCACCTATCCTGTACAGACAATACCGAAATTCAATGCTAAGCTACAGTAAAGCTCTACGGGGTCTTTCCGTCCAATCGCGGGTAGCGAGCATCTTCACTCGCACTACAACTTCGCCGGATTTGCAGTTGAGACAGTGCACAAGTCATTACGCCATTCGTGCGGGTCAGAACTTACCTGACAAGGAATTTCGCTACCTTAGGACCGTTATAGTTACGGCCGCCGTTTACTGGGGCTTAAGTTCACACCTTCGCGTTACCGCTAAGCATTCCCCTTAACCTTCCAGCACCGGGCAGGCGTCAGCCCCTATACATCAGCTTACGCTTTAGCAGAGACCTGTGTTTTTGTTAAACAGTTGCTTGTGCCTATTCTCTGCGGCCTGCATTGCTGCAGGCACCCCTTCTCCCGAAGTTACGGGGTCAATTTGCCTAGTTCCTTAACTGCAATTCTTCCGTCGGCCTTAGGATTCTCTCCTCATCTACCTGTGTCGGTTTGCGGTACGGGCACTACTTCTCTTTCTAGATGCTTTTCTTGGAAGCATGGAATCAGATACTTCGGTTCCGTAGAACCTTCCCCATCACGCCTCAGAATTGTTAGAACGGATTTGCCTATCCTAACTCCCTAAACGCTTAGACTAGCATCCAATAGCTAGCACATCCTATCCTTCTCCGTCACACCATCGATAATAACGATTGTAGTGGTATTGGAATATCAACCAATTGTCCATCGACTACGCCTTTCGGCCTCGCCTTAGGTCCCGACTAACCCTGAGAAGACAAACTTTACTCAGGAAACCTTAGATATTCGGCCTGTAAGATTCTCACTTACATCTCGCTACTAATGCCAACATTCTCACTCGTAATCAGTCCACCGCTCCTTACGGTACGACTTCAGCCCGATTACGACGCTCCTCTACCGCTCACAATAAATTGTGAACCCGTAGCTTCGGTGGTAAGTTTGAGCCCCGGACATTTTCGGCGCAGGATCTCTTGACTAGTGAGCTATTACGCACTCTTTTAATGAGTGGCTGCTTCTAAGCCAACATCCTAGTTGTCTTAGAAATCCCACATCCTTTTCCACTTAACTTACACTTTGGGACCTTAGCTGACGATCTGGGCTGTTTCCCTTTTGACCATGGAACTTATCTTTCACAGTCTGACTGCCGGACTGATAGTATATGGCATTCGGAGTTTGATAAGGTTCGGTAAGCGCTATGCCCCCTAGCCTATTCAGTGCTCTACCTCCACTACTCACATTTTCCGACGCTAGCCCTAAAGCTATTTCGAGGAGAACCAGCTATATCCGAGTTCGATTGGAATTTCTCCGCTATCCACAGCTCATCCCATGCTTTTTCAACAGCAACGTGGTTCGGTCCTCCACGAGGTTTTACCCTCGCTTCAACCTGGCCATGGATAGGTCACCCGGTTTCGGGTCTACAGCATGCAACTAGTCGCCCTATTAAGACTTGGTTTCCCTTCGGCTCCGTACCTTAAGTACTTAACCTCGCTACATACCGTAACTCGTTGGCTCGTTCTACAAAAAGCACATCATCACACACATATGGTGCTTTGATCGGTTGTAGGCATATGGTTTCAGGTTCTATTTCACTCCCCTCCCGGGGTTCTTTTCACCTTTCCCTCACGGTACTGCTTCACTATCGGTCATCAGGTAGTATTTAGCCTTGGGAGGTGGTCCTCCCTGCTTCCCACAAGGTTTCACGTGTCTCGTGGTACTCTGGTGCAGAACTGATTATCATAATTTTCATCTACGGGA
>CP029329.1:920000-995000 GCA_003129525.1 Clostridium beijerinckii
ACTATTGTTTTTTTACTTTAAATTCATAATTCCATCTTATTCTCTATTTTTCTACATTATTCTATTATTGATACGCTAGGCATAGTTACTTACTATTCTACACATATAAAACAATTAAACTGCTATAGACACTATATATTAGTACCTACTATTAAATACTAATGTGAAATTATAGCAATTAAACTCTCTGCCTTACTCTGCTATGTCTCTTAATATTGCTAGCTATTTAAACACAACTAATTTACTATTATCCTGTTTAGCTGATACTATCTTATTCTCTACTTCACATAAATCTCTACGTCTTCTTTCACTTCTGTTATATATGGCTCTAATAAAAACAAGTTCCATTTCTTATACGATACCTTTTTTCTATTACTACTTCAATTTTGAAACTATTTATTTGAGTTCCAAATGTATTTCTTCTAACTTTTATATACATAATCTCTAGATGTTTTAATTCTTGACCTTCTATTTCATTTGCTAATAATATCATGCCTACACAAGTCCCTACGTAGGCAATCCAATTTTTATCTTTTATTTTAACAGTTCAATTAATCCTGTTATTTTAAGAAGTTTACCAATAATAGTAGTTTCTCCATCTAGTAATATTATCTCATTAATATCATTTAAATCTCTTTCTCAAATATACCTGATCCTACAAATACTCCACCACATCATAAGTGCTGCATCTGTTGTAGTTGAAATACCGCCTGCTGCAAAGCTTATTACAGATAACTTATCATTTTCCAAAACATACTTAACTAAATCATATGATGCATTGAAGTTTTTAAAGTACCCCTTCAAGTGCCATAACTACACATTACCTTTCCTTTTCAACAATAATATCCTCTTCTTTATTGACAACATCAATAATTACTCCACCCCTTGGCATTTGAGCAAGATTTTTATTTACTATTTTCATTTCTATTATAAAAACCCCTTTTATTTTGTATTTTAAATAACACAACATATATACATACAATTTACGGACTTTTATACTTATAAAACTAACTGTTAGTAATTATTTAGTAATTATATTTAAGTATCTGTTTTTCTATTAATTTATAATTTTAAAATTTACTTTATTCACATATACTTATATATCTCTTAAATTTCCCCTTACAAACATAACATTTATCAATAATATCAAATCCTGATTCTATAATATGTTTATCCATATTTTCAAAGGTAACTATAACTAATTTATTTGTAATTCTACGAGCAGTTTTCATAAGAGCTGTTTGTTCTTCGATGGTTGTTGATGTAAATAGACCGTATGGTAAATCTATAATAGCAACATCATATTTTTCTTCTATATTATGCATATCACCAGTGGTTATTACATTTTCATATCCAAAGAACTGCAGATTTTTTTGAGCATTTTCTGCTATATTCTTATTAATTTCATATCCTCTCACATTAATCCCCATTGAAAGAGCGTCAATGACTACTGTTCCTACTCCACAACACGGATCTATTAACTTACAACCCAAATCATTTTTAACCGCTATGTTAACTAATGCTCTGGATACTCTTAAACTTAATGAGTTTGAATATGAATAAGGTTTCTGGTCATGAATGTGCCACTCATAATCATTTCTCTCATATTCACCAAATATCCATCTTCCATCAACTTTAGTTACTCCAAGCAAGGCTTTAGGATTATGCATTTCAGACTGGCCAATTATGACAAGTCCTATTTCTCTTATACTTTTAAGTCTTTCCTTATAACTTACATCTCCATTTTCTAGTTTTATATAACACACCTTAAAGTCATCATAAGACAACTTCGCTTCTATAATATTTTCTACTATTTGTTCTAATGAATCTTCTTCGTATATTATTGAAATCATATCTTTTATAAAAGGACTTCTTGATGGTTCCACATAATAACTTGAAAATAAAAATTTTTCACTTGGAATTTTATTAAAAAGATATTTCATTTCCATTTCACATAAATTTTCTTCAAATACAGGATAATTAATAGAATAAAAATATCCTCTATTATTATTGCTATTTTCAATATTTAATAATTTTTCCCTCAATTCACTTCAACCTCTTCATTCTTTAATATATTTGAAATTATTATAAAAACCTTTATTTTTTTGTCAGTTACTTCTATTATAAATACCACTATTTTATCTTACTGTCTATGTAGAACTATAACTAAAAGGTATATCCTTCTATTTATAAATAATCTAAATTAACTCAATAAATGATTATTTAATTCCAAATTATTTCATTGTAATTTTATTTTATAAGTTATTTATATAAATGATAATGTTTTCATGCGTTTTTTATTATATTTACTATAAAATATTAAATATCATTCTTGTAGTTCTTTACGCTATATGGTATTATATCAATAATATAAATATTAACAACGTGATAATTTGTTAATATATTCTTCATTAAATTATCATATTAATATTATTGTTTTTATAAAGAGGAGGATAATTATGAAAAAGACTTTACTTTCAGGAGTTTTAGCTTCTGTAATGTCTATGACACTACTTGCTGGTTGTGGCGGAGACACAGGATCAAGTACAAGTGGTGCTACGGGGGATGTAATTAAAATTGGTTCTATTGGACCTTTATCTGGTGCAGCAGCTACATATGGTGTATCTGTAAAAGAAGGTGCTGAATTATTACAAAAGGAGGTTAATGATGCTGGTGGCATCAATGGTAAGAAAATACAATTTATTTTTCAAGATGATCAAGCTGATCCAAATTCAGCTATGCAAGCTTTCAATAAATTAGTTGATGATGAAAAGGTATGTGCAATATTAGGTGGTGTTACATCAGGTGCAACACTTGCAATTGCTCCAAATGCAACGTCAAGACAAATACCAATGATTACTCCAACTGGAACAGAACCATCAATAACAAAAGTTGGTGGAGAATATATGTTTAGAGGTTGTTTCGTTGATTCATTCCAAGGAGAAGTTCTTGCAAAGTATTCTAGCGAAACATTAAAATCTAAAACAGCTGCTGTATTATATAATTCTGGTTCGGATTATTCAAAAGGAATTGCTGACAGCTTTAAAACAAAATTTGAAGCTACAGGCGGAACAATTGGTGAATTCCTTACTTATAATGATAAAGATACTGATTTTAAAGCTCAATTAACTAAAATTAAGAGTTTAAATCCAGATATATTAGTATTACCTGATTATTACAACGTTGTTGGTCTTATTGCTAAGCAAGCTAGAGGAATGGGTATACAATCACAGTTCCTTGGTGGAGATGGTTGGGAATCAGAAGAATTGACTAAAATTGGACAAGATTCTGTAAATGGTGCATTATACATCAATCACTACTATTCTGCTGATACAGATACTGCTGTAAAATCATTTGTCGACTCTTACAAGAAAGAATATAACAAAGAACCTGATGCCTTTGCAGCTCTTTCATATGATACTTCTAAAATTCTAGTCAAGGCAATTGAAAAGACTGGCAAAACAGATGGTGCTGCTATTAAAGATGCTTTAGCTGGAATGGAAATGACTAGCGTTACTGGTAATATTAAATTTAATAGTGACAGAAGTGCTATAAAGAGTGCAGCTATAATCAAAGTTGATGGAGACAAAAAAGTTTTAGCTGGTAAGGTCAATCCTTAATATTTTAAAAGGAGGAATATACTATGGAATTTTTACAACAACTTATTAATGGTTTAGCTTTAGGTAGCGTATATGCCCTCCTAGCATTGGGTTATACAATGGTATATGGAATTATACAACTAATAAACTTTGCCCATGGTGAAATATATATGATAGGAGCCTTTGCAGGCTTCTATTCTGCTTCAACTCTTGGATTACCATTAATACCAACACTGTTAGTCGCAATGGTAGTTTCAGCTTTGGCAGGAATAATTATAGAAAAAATTGCTTATAAACCATTAAGAAATTCTCCAAGAATAACTTTACTTATTACAGCAATTGGAGTTTCTTTATTTTTGCAAAATGGCATGAGAATTTTAGTCGGCTCTAATCCTAAACCATTTCCTGATCTTATCGATGCTGGGTCAATTAATATAGGATCTATTCAAATTGAATGGAAAACAATACTTATGTTTGCAATTTCTGCATTCCTTGTTATTCTTCTTCAATTTATTGTTTATAAAACTAAGGTTGGAAAAGCAATGAGAGCTTCTTCTCAAGATATGGAAGCTGCTTCTCTTATGGGCATAAATGTTAATAATACTATATCTCTTACATTTGCCATAGGTTCTGCTTTAGCTGGTATAGCTGGAGTCTTAGTTGCAATATCTTATCCTAGTATAACCCCTTACATGGGTGTTATGCCAGGGCTTAAGGCTTTTGTTGCCGCAGTACTTGGGGGAATTGGAAGTATACCAGGAGCCCTCGTTGGCGGAATTGCTATTGGGTTGCTTGAAACCTTCTCTAAGGCTTATATATCAACTAACTTCTCAGATGCAATTGTATTTGCAATTTTGATTATAATACTTTTAATTAAGCCTTCTGGTCTATTAGGTAAAAAGACCAATGTGAAAGTGTAGGTGTTGATATGAAGAAATTTTTTAGTAAAAAGATTATTTGTTTTATGACAGGAATCTTGATTACATATTTAATTTTATTCGGGCTAATGAGTGCAAATATTATAAACTCTTACTATAAAGGAATTATCACTTTAGCTTTAATAAATATTGTCCTAGCTGTTTCCTTAAACTTAATAGTTGGTTTTACAGGTCAATTGTGTTTAGGACATGCAGGCTTTATGTCAATTGGTGCTTATGTATCAGCTGTAATAACACAAAAAGCAGGTCTGCCATTTATTGCTTCAATATTTATTGCTGCAATAATTGCATGTATATTTGCAGCTTTAATAGGATATCCTACTTTGAAACTTACAGGAGACTATTTTGCAATAACAACTTTAGCCTTTTGTGAAATTATTAGAATAGTTATTATGAATATTAATGCAGTTGGTGGTGCCCGCGGATTTACAGGCATTCCAAAGGAAACTAATTTTACATTAGCATTCTTGTTTATGGTGATTACCGTTATTGTTATTTATAATATAATTCATTCATCCCAAGGTAGAGCAATGCTTTCTGTTCGTGAGAATGAAATAGCAGCTGAGTCAATGGGTATAAATGCATTTAAATATAAAATGATGGCATTTATTATTGGAGCTTTTTTTGCCGGACTCGCTGGAGGACTTTATGCTCACTACATGGGCTATATACAACCAGCATCATTCGATTTTAATAAATCGATAGATTATTTAACTTTTGTTGTATTTGGTGGAATGGGTTCATTATCTGGCTCAATCATTGCTACTATAGTATTAACTTTCTTACCAGAACTTCTAAGGGGGCTTGGAGAATTTAGAATGCTAATCTATCCATTAGCATTAATAATTCTTATGATATTTAGACCTCAAGGACTACTCGGTGATAAGGAAGTTTCACTTAAAATATTTAAAAAGTTATTACCAGATAAAACTTCTACGAAATCAAAGAATGGAAAGGAGGCTTAATAGATGTTAGACGTTCAAAATTTATCAATTGAATTTGGTGGATTAAAAGCAGTTTCAGATTTTAATCTTACTATAAACGAAAAAGAGATTGTTGGACTTATAGGACCTAATGGTGCTGGTAAAACCACTGTATTTAATATGTTAACTGGTGTCTATACTCCAACTCTAGGTACTATATCTTATCTTGGAGAAAAAATTCATGGTCTTAAGCCTTATAATATTACAAAAAAGAAAATAGCTAGAACATTCCAAAATATTCGTCTATTTTCTAGCCTTACTGTTCTTGATAATGTTAAAGTTAGTTTTAATTATAGAATACAATATTCTCTTTTTGATTCTATCTTCAGAACCCCGAAGTTTAAAAAAGTGGAAGCTGAAATCGCAGAAAAGAGTATTGAATTATTAAAAGTTTTTTCTCTAGATGCAAAGAAAGATGACTTAGCTAATAATCTTCCTTATGGAGAACAAAGGAAACTTGAAATAGTAAGAGCACTAGCCGCTGAGCCTTCATTATTATTATTAGATGAGCCCGCTGCTGGAATGAATCCTCAAGAGACAACAGAGCTTATGGATTTAATAAATTGGATTAAAGATAAATACAATTTATCAATACTTTTAATAGAACATGATATGAAACTTGTTATGGGGATTTGCAATAAAATAGCAGTTCTTGACTACGGGAAAAAAATTGCTGAAGGCACTCCAGATGAAATTAAGAACAATCCTAAGGTAATTGAAGCTTACCTTGGAGAGGAGGCATAAGGAAATGTTAAAAATAGATAACATTAACCTATATTATGGTGTGATCCATGCATTAAAAGATATTTCTCTTGAGGTAAAACAAGGTGAAATAGTAACTCTAATAGGAGCAAACGGTGCTGGTAAGACTTCTACTCTTAGAGCTATATCAGGTTTAGAACCAATAAAATCAGGCACTATTACTTTTAAAAATTCTGAGTTAAATAAAGTTCCTGCTAATAAGATAGTTTCTTTGGGTCTTTCTCATGTACCTGAAGGTAGAAGAGTGTTTCCTGAATTAAGTGTTCTAGAAAATCTAGAATTAGGTGCTTATTTAAGAAAAGATAAATCTGGAATTAAACAAGACATGGAAATGGTCTTTTCTAAATTTCCAAGATTAAAAGAAAGATTAAAACAACCATCTGGTACCTTGTCTGGTGGTGAGCAACAAATGCTTGCAATAGGTAGAGCATTAATGAATAGACCAGAAATGCTTATACTAGATGAACCTTCAATGGGACTTGCACCTCTTGTCGTTAAAGATATATTTGATACAATTGTTGAAATTAATAAATCTGGTACAACTATACTTCTAGTTGAACAAAATGCTAATATGGCACTTGCAATTGCAAATAGGGCTTATGTTCTTGAAACTGGTAAAATAGTAAAGTTCGGAGATGCAAAAGAACTTCTCAATGATGATAGCATTAGAAGTGCTTATCTTGGAGAATAGCTTGAAATAAATTAAATATAAAAAATAAGTTGAGTCGATGATTTTTAATCATTTGCTCAACTTATTTTTTATATTTAGACTGTTAGTGAATATATTCTTTTTCATAATGACAAACTATATAGATAAAAATATTTATAGGAGGTTGAAGTTTATGAATAATGAGGAAACTAGTTCAATACACGAGGTAGCTAAAAAGATGATAATTGATGGTGAAACTTTTGATACTATAATGGAGAAAACTCATCTAAGGTTAAAAGATTTAAAAAGGATTCAAAGAGATGAAATAGATCCTAAATTCTAGATTCTGCACTTTTGAAAAATATATTTTTTAAGACAGTACTTATTATATTTATCAAATATGATTCTATTTAAAACGCAGAGATTATCTCAAAATTAATCCGATTTATTTAATTTTGAGGTAGCTCTGCTTTATTTATTCTACTTTCTTATAATACAAATTAATTATATTATAGAAAAAATTGGAATCAACTGTTTTTTTCTTAATATATTGATGTATAATATAAATATGGAAATATTTATATTTTAAAAATTAAGGAGATGGTCTAAATGATGTCATATTTTATTCTTATCTATGGGGTAATAATTATTTCGTCTATTGTAATCGTTTATTTGGTTAAGTACACTTTTTCTCAAGATACTGGTACAGATAAAATGCAAGAAATATCAAATTATATCAAAGAAGGTGCTATGGCGTTTATAAAAAGACAGTATAAGACAATATCTATTTTATCTATTCTAACTTTATTTTTAATTATATTATGCAATTATATAGGTAATTCTTCAAAAGGTTCTAGTATTGCTATATCCATGTCCTTTCGAACTGGTATCGCATTCATAGCTGGTGCATTTTGTTCTGCTTTATCTGGCTATATAGGTATGTATATGGCAGTTCATTCAAATGTAAGAGCTGCTGCTGGTGCCAGAAAAGGATTAAATAATGCTCTTCAAATAGCACTTAAAGGTGGTGCTGTTACTGGACTAGCTGTTACTGCTCTATCTCTTTTAGGAGTTGCTTCTCTTTTCCTTATATATGGAGGAATTTCAGGTGATGATACACTTATAAAAGAAGCCCCTTCTCTTATAGTTGGTTTTGGTTTTGGTGCTTCATTTGTTGCACTTTTTGCACAACTTGGAGGAGGTATATATACTAAGGCTGCTGATGTTGGTGCAGATCTTGTTGGTAAAGTTGAAGCTGGTATTCCAGAAGATGATCCTAGAAATCCAGCTGTTATTGCAGATCTTGTTGGGGACAATGTTGGTGACTGTGCTGGGAGAGGTGCCGATCTCTTCGAATCTACTGCTGCTGAAAATGTTGGTGCTATGATTTTAGGAGTTGCCCTTTATCCTGTTTTTGGATGGAAGGGAATATTATTTCCACTTGTGGCACGTGCATTTGGTATTTTAGCTTCAATAGTAGGAATATTTCTTGTTAAAGTCAAAGATGACAATGATGATCCTATGAAAGCATTAAAAGGTGGTTTTGTTATAACATCCTTAATTAATGTAGTACTTCTATTCTTTGTAGTTCGAAATATGTTAAGTGGCACTCTCGAAAATGGAACTAAAGTAAATTATATTTATTTATACGGCTGTGCCCTTGCTGGAATATTTCTAAGTTATATATTTGTAATTATTACTGATTATTATACTTCAATAACTCATAAACCTGTAAAAGATATAGCTGATGCTTGTGAAACTGGTGCTGGAACTAACATAATAACTGGTTTATCTGTAGGTATGGAATCTACTGCTTTACCAGTACTATTTATATCCTTGTGCATATTTGTTTCTTATAAATTAGCTGCTCTAGCTTTACCGGGCGTTGCAAGTGCTGGCTTATATGGTACCGCAATAGCTACTATGGGAATGCTTTCAACTTGCACCTACATTCTTGCTATGGATACTTTTGGACCAATAACTGATAATGCTGGTGGTATTACAGAAATGTCTGGTGCTCCTGAAGAAATCAGACTAGTAACTGACAGGTTAGATGCTTGTGGTAATACTACAAAAGCATTAACAAAAGGTTATGCAGTTGGTTCTGCAGCACTTGCTACCTTCCTACTATTCTCTGCTTACTTAGATGAGGTTAAAAGGATACTTGGTGTCCCTTTAGATTCTTGGTATGCAGTTGATATCGGAAAACCTGAAGTATTTATCGCTGGTTTTATAGGTGCTATGATTGTATTCTTATTTAGTTCTACTGCAATAAAAGCTGTTAGTCGCGCTGCTCAATATGTAATATTGGAAGTTAGAAGACAATTCAAAGAAATTCCTGGAATAATGGAAGGAACAGCAAAACCCGATTATGCTCGATGTGTTGATATAGTTACAAAAGGAGCATTAAAAGAAATGATACTCCCTGGAATATTAGTAATTTCTGCACCTATATTAGTTGGTGTAATTCTAGGAAAAGAAGCTGCTGCTGGCTTTCTAATGATAACTACTATTACTGGTGTCATAATGGCTCTATTCCTAAATAATGGTGGTGGCGCATGGGACAATGCGAAAAAACTTATAGAACTTGGAGCTCATGGTGGTAAAAATTCCGAAGCACACAAAGCTAGTGTAGTTGGTGACACAGTTGGTGATCCATTTAAGGATACTGCCGGTCCATCACTTCATGTACTTATAAAACTTGTAAGTACATTGACATTAGTATTTGTAGCATTATTTAGTTAAAACTCAGTAGAAACCTACAACAGTTAATCATTATCAAAAAAATTGTACCCTATAGAGTATACCTAGTTAATATATACTCTATAGGGTATTTTCCTTTTATCTTATATAAGTTAACTTTTAATATATTATAACCCAAATCCTCCAATATAGGTTTTCAATTCTTCTGCCAATGTATTTAATTTTTCAACTTCTCTAATAATATCTTCACTATAAGCTGTTTATTCTTCTGTAGACACTGTTACCTCTTCTGTACTTATAGTTGTTTCTTTAGATACAGGTAAAACCAATTCCATATATTGGCAATTTTACCCTAACTCCCTCTATTGATGATAAATCCAGTGTTTCCTCTAATATTTCATGGAGTTATCTTGAACATTAGAAATATGAATATCAATAATTATGGATAACTAGATTATTTTTCCCATATGATTAGTCTACTGAAACTGTTTGTATATTAACTTTATGTTCTAATAATATATCCTTAAACTCTGTAGGGATATTATCATCTGTTAATACAAAGTTAACTTCATTTGCTTTAAATTGTACTACAACACCCTGTTTAGAGAATTTTGAAGATTCAGTAAGAATTATTACATTATTAGCACTTTCCGCCATTGCCTTCACTGTTTCTGTTCTCATGTGATTTGTACCAGTAAATCCGCTCTTTATTGTAAATCCATCTGTACCAACAAATAATTTATCAACAAAAAAATCTTTTGCACATCTTCTAGTAATAGGTCCTACTAAAACTTGAGATTCTGGTTGATAGTCTCCGCCTAGTAAAACAACTTTTGCAAATGGAGCTTCTCTTATATATGATGCTATAAATGCTGAATTAGTAATAATAGTAACATCTCTTTTATTCTGTGCAATTTCATTTGCCAATAATGCGCAACAAGAACCTGATTCGATCATTACAGTTTCTCCATTCGAAACCAATTCCGCTGCTTGCTTTGCAATCTTTTGTTTTATATCATAATTAAATGCCAATCTATTATTTATATCATCATTAGAATTTATTACTGCATATCCATGTTCACGCCTTAAAAGACCTTTTTCTTCTAAAACACTTAAATCCTTACGAATTGTAACCTGTGATACGCTTAAAACTTCTGCTATTTTAGAAACTTCAATACGTTTATTATCATTTACCAATTGTAAAAGTTTTGTCTGTCTGCTTATCATTTTCATCATCCTTATCAAAAATAAATATTATTTAAAAGTATAACATATACAATTCCATCATACAAATGTTATACATTTCAAATGAAATTGAATTACTTACCCTCATAATTTAATTATGTTAATATATAAATTTAAAAATAAGTTTCTTTTAAAACCATTTTCCTTTTCGAATATAACTTTTATTTATTTTTGAAAACTCTTTATTCCATAAAGAAAATTAAATATATTATTAATAACTATCTATTAAAAATGAGTTTTATCATACATTTTAGTCTATCATAAAAAGTTCCTCAAATTTTGCCGAAGTTTTGAGGAAATTTTAATATTTGATCTACTTATTCCGCTAGATCTGTATACTAAACAAATATGCCTTTATTACATAGTATTACACTAAATCAACTATAGAAGCATCTCCATATATAGATTTCCAATCAGCTGTAAAGTCATCAACTGCCTTTTGAATTGCTGGCATTTTTAATGCATCTTGTAAAATTTCAGGTGCTACCGTTGCAGTTTGTGCTCCATAAGCAAATTAAAGTTCTTGTTCTGTTCTTTCAATTATATCGTCTTGAGTTTGTTTAGATAATACATTAAAGAATGCGCTATATCCTGCAACCCTAACAATTAAATCTCTGTAGTTTTCCGGATTTTTTTGTGCATCAATTAGAGTATCTCTAGATACTACATTATATTGTACATGGAAACCTTCTAAACGATTTTTTCTGTTCTTTCTTTATAGTTAATTAATCCAATCTTTAATACAGTTTCATAATTTACTGCTATATGAGCATCTCCAGAAGTAATGTTACCTTCTGCTTTTATAATTCCTAAATCATAGAAAAGTCTACTTTCAACAGGCATTCCTGCAAGTCCTCTGTCTTTTAACGTTTTATGTTCCCAGAAAGGAGCTATTTCTCTTAAAACTTGCTTATTTTCTTCTGTAATATAAAATGTATCTCCGTCACGTTTATCGAATTCATCAAGTTCTTCAATAACCCAATCCATTGCATACTCTGGGAATATAGGTGCTGAACGATTAGATGATGCTTGATTACCTACAATTAAAGTTTCATCTTCAATAAATATACTCATATTTTTCAAGATATTCTCTAAACATAACGCTCTACGCAATACCATTGGTTTGTCAGCATGTTCTTTATAACTTTCAGTGGTATATTTAGCTCTTTCTACACACACCATAGACTTTGCATTTAATAATTTCTCACGAAAATTGTTCATTCTATCAGTAAGGTTTCCAAAATAATTCATAACTATTCCTCCTATATATTTTTTGATATAAACATACTTTGATTCCTAATGAAACTAAATTTGTTTCTTTTATAATTTAATTATATTACTATTCTTTTTGCAGTCAAGGTTTTAATTTCATTTGAAGTGTTTATTTTCTTTGAATGCAATCTTATTTTGTTACAAAAGACTACTTTTGTGTTATTATTAAAATATAGAATCAATTTAAAAATTACATTCACTAAAATATATATATTTCAATTAAGAGTGTAATTATTATCTTAATTAAGGTTCTTACATATAAGATTTAACAAAAACATATATAAATTTTATATAAATAAACAAGGAGGTCTTTTTTATGGATGATATGAAAGCGTGCATTTTTAATATCCAAAAATATAGCATACATGATGGGCCTGGGATCCGTACAGTAGTATTTTTCAAAGGATGTCCACTTCAATGTTCGTGGTGTTCTAACCCTGAATCACAAAATAGTAATGTGCAAATTACTTGGGACAAATATAAGTGTCTAAAGTGTTTTCATTGCCTAAATGCTTGCAAATATGATTCAATCGCTTTAAAAGAAGAACGTATTACTGTGGATGCTCATTCATGTACTTCTTGTTTTCAATGTATAAAAGGTTGTCCAAAGCAAGCACTTACTATTGAAGGAAAATATTATACTGTGTCTGAAGTTTTAAAAGAAGTATTAAAAGATGAAGTATTTTATGAAGAATCAGGTGGTGGTGTAACTTTATCAGGCGGTGAAGTATTACAGCAGCATGCTTTCGCAGTTGAACTATTAAAACAACTAAGAGAAAAAAATATCCATACATCTTGTGAAACCACAGGTTATGCTTCTAATAAAGTTTTCAAGGAATTTATTGAAAATGTAGATCTGTTATTATTCGATATGAAACATTATGATAGAGAAAAACATCTTAAAGGAACTAAAGTATATAATGATAAGATAATTGCAAATCTCGCAACTGCTATTTTTAAAGACAAAGATGTTATTATAAGAATTCCTGTAATCCCTGCTTTCAACGATAGTTTAGAAGATGCACAAGGATTTTGTGATTTACTAAAAACAATTGGTGCAAAAAAAGTTAACTTATTACCATTTCATCAATTTGGACAAAAAAAATATGCACTTATAAATAAATCTTATGCTCTTCAAAATGTTACTCAATTACATGAAGAAGACTTAATATCTTATAGACAAATTTTTATTGAAAATGGATTAGATTGTACATTCTAGCTTAGCATTAAAAGATTTTACTAAATTAGCATATAATAAAAGAACTCCCTACTCTCAAATAATTTGGATAAGGAGTTCTTTTTAATATTTATATTTTGTTAAACCTTTTATTATTTATTTTCTGCTTCGAATTTCTTCATAAATTCCACTAAATCTTTAACACCTTCTATTGGCATAGCATTGTATATACTTGCTCTCATACCACCAACAGATCTGTGTCCCTTTAAGTTTTCGAATCCAGCTGCCTTAGATTCCTTTACAAACTTAGCATCTAATTCATCTGAACCAGTTACAAAAGGCACATTCATTAAAGAACGATCCTTCTTTACAACTGTTCCTTTGAACATGCTACTTGAATCAAGGAAATCATATAATATAGAAGCTTTTTCTTCATTAATCTTCTTCATTGCTTCTAGTCCACCTAAGTTTTTAACCCAATTAAATACTTTTCCACATATATATATTCCATATGCTGGTGGTGTATTATATAATGAATCATTATCTGCATGAATTTTATATTTTAACATAGTTGGAGTTCCTGGTAACACGTCATCAGTAATTAAATCTTCACGAATTATTACTACAACCATACCTGCAGGTCCTATATTCTTTTGAACTCCTGCAAAAATTAATCCATACTTAGTTACGTCAACTGGTTCTGATAGAATGTCTGATGACATATCAGCTACCAATATTTTATCTCCAACGTCTGGTAATTCATTAAACTTAGTTCCATAAATTGTATTGTTGTGACATATGTACACATAGTCAGCATCATCACTAATTTTTATATCCTTCATATCTGGTATATATGTGAAGGTTTTGTCTTCTGAAGAAGCTAAAATATTAACTTTTCCATATATCTTTGCTTCTGTTGCTGCTTTTTTAGCCCATTGCCCTGTAATAATATGATCTACAACCTTGTTTTTCATTAAGTTCATTGGAATCATTGCAAATTGTTGTGATGCCCCACCTTGAAGGAATAATACCTTATAGTTGTCTGGAATATTCATTAATCCTCTTAATGTTTTTTCAGCGTCCCTAATAATCCCCTCAAATGCTTTGGAACGATGACTCATTTCCATTACTGACATACCAGTACCATTGTAATCTAACATTTCTTCTGCTGCTTCTTTAAGCACCTCTTCTGGTAATACAGCTGGTCCTGCTGAAAAATTATATACTCTTGACATAAAAAAAGCCCCCTTAGATATTTTATTTCTATTTCATACATATTATAACACAATTTAAATATCAAGAAATAAATTATGTATAAGTTAAAACATAAAAAATTCGACTATTATAATTTTTTTTATTTAAAGATCCTCAATATAACTATAAAACTACTGCAACATTCCTTATCATAGTCACCTATTAAAATATAACTTACCCTCTCCAATAAAATCCACAAAAAAAAACGCATAGTATTGATAACTAAACTTACGTTATCAAAACTACACACTGTAATATTATTATATATTAATTATCAGAAATTCCACAAATAATTTTTTTCTTAATAAGCAGATTACATATGGTATACTGCACCTGCATCTTTTATACCATATAATAAATCTTATTATCATATCTATCACTATTTTGAAATCTAATTTTAGCAAGTAATAACACTTTTCTCTTCTTACTTGTATAAAAAGTACCTCTTTAGACAGTTTTTATAGTTCTACTTTTAACTGTTACATCATATAAGAAGATTGTTCATTGTTCAAAACATTTTTTATTTTTATGCACGTAACAACTCATCTACATTTTCATCTAAATCAACTTCATTAGCTTGACTATTATTTTGGTTCTTGTGTATTATTCTCATTACCTTTCTTGCAATAGGTTGTACGATAACAAGTTCCAAAAATATAGCTATACAAAAGTTACGTGGCCAAGCAATTGGAAAATGTTTTATAAGTTCCATATTGAATCCCGTTCCTAAACCTGCTCCCACATTTGTCATAATAGCGGACATACCAATCACAGTGAAAAATGCTCTGAACATGATACGAGCATTAAAACTATCTGTTTTTGAACTAAAAACATTTGTTAGTTTATCAGCTATCCTTCCTACAATTAATGCCTCAATTAGCATAGCACATATAAAAACTATCGGCCATGACTTTAGTGATGTAAATAGAGCTAACTTTGATAATCCACCCATACTAATACTAATATTAATAGTTGCCATGAAAATGCATGTTAATCCACATATAACACCTCCATAAAGCAATCCTTCTCTTCCATTTCTAGGCATAGAATTTTCCATAATTTCCTCCTTAATTTTACTTGAATAAAAAATACGTTGTATAAACGGCAAGTAGTATAACCGCTGGTACAACGCATTGACTTTTCATAGTATAACATAAATATTTTTATTGATGTAATACCCTAATTTTATTTTTTATCTATTTTCTTGATTTTTTTATCACTTTCCATTCTTCTTTTCTATGTTTTTCATGCTGTTTATTAAATAGGGATTGCTTAGTGTTACAAACAAGAATATCTCCTTCTTTCCATATTCCCTTGCCAAACATTATGTCAAATTCCGCCTCTTTAAATGGGGTGCTATTTTATTCTTTGCAATTCTTATACGTGTACGATTACCAATGCTTTCTATACCTCTTTTTAGCGTCTCAATTCTTCTTACATCTAAGCGAACAGAATCATAAAATTTTAATGCTTGTCCTTCAGTTGTAGTTTCTTGATTACCAAACACAATTCCAATCTTTTCTCGTAGCTGATTAATAAAAATAACAATACAATGTGATTTACTAACTCCAGGTGTCAATTTCCTGCTTTAGAACCAATGCAGCTACAGAATCAATTACAATAATATCAATTGCATTAGAAGAAATAATTGCATTATTCAAGGCTCTTAATTTTTCATCTTCTATTACACTATTCCCTTCTGTATTTCATTCTCAACCGCTTTTTATTTCTTTTCTTCTTTTGCTTTAGCTGCTTTTCTTTTTTTTCTTGCCAATTCTAGTTCTTCTTTTTTACATTCTTCATGTTGCCTTTCATATTCTAATCTAATTTTTACTTTCTCTATAGCATCCCTTTCTCTTTTATCCCGTAATTGTTTTAACATACTTTCTTGTAATAATTTATTTTCAAATTTTAAAAAACATTCGAATCCATTAGGATATTCAAATTTCTTATTTTCTGCTAATTTATCAAATTTAACTATAATTTTTTCATCACCTGCATTTATAATAACTCCAATACCAAATTTTTCATGTATTACTTTTTTATTTAATAATTCTTCCATTACATACACCTCTATTATAATTTTTTTCTACATAAGATAACTTTTTAATTTTTTCCCATGTTCTGAAAATCTCAATCTGCGAATTGCCCTTTTTTCAATTTGACAAATCCTCTCACGTGTTACATTGAACTCCACACCAATCTCTTCTAATGTCCTTGTTCTTCCATCTTCTAACCCAAAACGTAGTCGTAATACCCTTTGTTCTCTTTCTGTTAATATCTTAAGCACTTCATCCATCTGTTCTTTTAACATCATAAATTCTGCCTGAACAAATGGATCAGACATATTATTATCACTAATTACATCTATTAATAAAGAAGAACCCTCTTCTTCAGTTATTGGCATGTCTAGAGATATTGTATCCTTATAACATTTTGAGATTTCTTCCACACGTCCCACTGGCATTTCCATTATTTTTGCAAGTTCTTCAAATATAGGTTCCCTCCCATTTTCAACCAAAAATTTTCTTGATGCATATGTCATCTTGATCATTGTCTCTTTCATATGTATTGGAATACGAATTGTCCGAGACTTATCTCCAATTGCTCTTGTAATTGCTTGTCTAATCCACCACATAGCATATGTACTGAACCTATAACCTTTATGATAATCGAACTTTTCAACTGCTCTCAATAGCCCAACATTTCCTTCTTGAACTAAATCTAAAATTGACATTCCACTTACCTTTACATAACGCTTCGCAACACTCACAACAAGACGAAGATTTGCCTCAATCATGTTTGTAATTGCAGCTTTATCTCCACCTTCTATTCTTTTCGTATGTGAAAAGCTCTTGGCTGTACTTCGCACTTTTCTAACGGTTCCTACTTTTTTCAAATGGAGATATTTTTTACTTGTTGCACTATAAAATCTTCAACTTGTTCTTTGAGTATGTTAAGTGAAATTGCAAGTTCTCCATACAAATATTCTTCTGCCATTTTTAGATATTTATCATCTATGGCTGTACCTTTCTTTCCTTCTGCTAAACGTTCTTCTTTTCTTAAATATGAAGTTTTAATTATCTTAATCCATTCTTTGCAGTCATATTTATGCATAACTTCTTTATATTTTTCTTCAGGTATTGCATCATCATCAAAACACAATATTTCTATTGATTGAATATTACTTATTAAATCATTTGCTTCTTCCTTTGATATTATTTTTCGCATAATAACCTTATCATTATCAACTGGAGTATATATCGTACTTCCCTTTTCATATACCTGCTGTAATGTGTAGTATTGTCTTTTTTTATTAGCTATATTTATAGCGGGTATTCCTATATCTAATACTCTACATACCCCATTTCCACCATAAATTATGTAGCTATCTACTTCAAACATGATCATTTCCTCCTCTTTTTTATGTAATCTGTTAAATAACAATTCAATCATTAAAATATATTTTATTTGATAACGTTTTCATATATGACTTCTCTTCAAATCAATAATATATCAATTAATATTAACTATTTCATCTTCCTTTAACCTTCATTATTAATGAACTTCCATATCTTCTTTTGTCACTAATCTATGATCTATAGTTTCAGGTTGAACTGCTGATAATATAATATGATCACAGTCTGTTATTATAACTGATCTGGTTTTTCTTCCATAAGTAGCATCTATTAGCATACCCCTACTCCTTGCTTCTTGAATAGTTCTTCTAATAGGTGCTGATTCCGGACTAACAATTGCAAGTAATCTATTTGAAGATACCATATTTCCAAATCCTATGTTTATTAACTTGATTCCCATTTGAGGCCTCCACATTATTTAATATTCTGAACTTGTTCTCTTGTTGTTTCAATTATATTATTAACTTCTATTCCGTTAAAACTTTTCTAAATATAGTATCAAATAAGAAAGTATATACTTATATTTTAACAAAGTAGATTTTTTTTCGTAAGAAAAATTTTAATTTTATACATACAAAATCTATATTAAGTTCAAAATTATAGAATTACTTTTATATTAATTATTGTTTTAGACTTTGCTACTTTTCTTTTTTCATTAAATTTCTTTTCCTGTTTTTTATTAGACCCTTATATATATTCACCTTCAAAAAAACGAGTAGTATTGACAACTGGATTTACGTTATCAAAACTACTCGCTATATGAATATTATACAATAATTATCAGAAACTTTGCAAATACTTTTTTTCTTAATAAGCAGATTCAATAGGATGTAAAGGGCCAATCACAGCTTTGCAAACCTCAATTTTTCGCATAAAGTGATGGATTACTACCATATTGGGGATGATCTTTTTGACAAAGGAGACCTAGTAGTTCTTATAAATGCTTTTTACTTATGAAAATGTGGAAAATGTGGTACTATAAAAAATAAACTTGTTTATTTTAATTTATATAAATTAGAGGTAATATATGATTAAATTTGAAAGAAATACAGAACTAGATATAGCAATGAAGAATCTTATACTATCCATGGTGAATGTGAATGACTACATCACATCTATTCTTGATTATACAGAGAAGATTCTTACTCCACAAAAAGAAAAAGAACTGATAAAAATACTAAAAAATTACAATGTTCCTTATGATGGGTTGAAATACGATTTGAAAATCCTGACTGAGAATCCGTATTATAAGCAAATCAAACTTGACAACGTATATTCTGAGACTGTCAGATATGAGAAAGCAACCATAAAGAAAAGAACTTTAATTCCTATGAACTTCCATAGGCCTATAGGAAAATACCTATTCCATCAACATCCTATTGGATACTTTGAAGAGGACATTGATTTGCCAGTATTAAAAGAAGGCAATAATAAAGTATGGATGTCCCCTGCCATTAGCGAAATAGAAAGCATGGGAGATGGAATTGAAAAGGGCCATGGAAAATGTATGACCATGGGACTTGGAATCGGAGTGCTCCCATATCTTTGGTTGCTTAAAGATGAGGTAGAAAGTGTAACTATAGTTGAATTCAACCAGGATGTCATCGATTTGTTTGAAAAGTACATAAGACCGCAGTTTAAAACTGACAAGAAACTTGAAATCATTCACGGCAATGCTTTCGACTACTACAATGATGAGTTCCTGAACCAGTTCGACTATGTGTATGTGGACTTCTGGGAATCTACCAAAGACGGTTTGGAATTTTATACACAGCTTATGGAGAAGAAGATAAACTTTCATCATATTGACTATTGGATAGAGGATTCCATGCTCTACGACGTAAAATACATCATAGCGCCATACCTTTATACCGTGTATGAAGGCAAAAGTATAATTGATTTCATCTCCTCCCTTGATGGCGATTCTAAGGAATTTGCTAAAAAAGTAAACAGGTACTTCAAGACAAGGAATAATGTCATAAGAACAGAACATGAACTGCTTGGTATCATCCACGGGAAAGATGTTTTGAGAGAGATACTTGCACAATAGAAAAAGGAAAACCTACTCCATCGAGACTTGGTTCTCCTCCATTACTTAGATACATTAGTAAGTAAGTTATCATTGATATTATGTTCTATTAATTCAATCTCTCTAGCCTTGTTTATAGTACTTGGGTGAATTAACATATGTAACAGTTTCTTTTATTTAACCCTTGTATTCAATTGAATATACCAAATTTTAAGAGTATAGGGCCTTACAAATTATATTTTTTTAGGAAACTCGACTCACATTCGTTCGCTGAGTAAGTTCGAAGGACAAAATGTAAAATGCTCACAGAGAAAGTTCATGTTTCCAAATATAAAAGCTCTAAAGAGAAAGTTCTGCTAACCAAATATGAAATTTGGAGCATCACTTTTTGGACATTCACTTTTCGATTCTCACTTATGATACGGTTCACCCTTTATTATCCTAAACCCTCTATAAATCTGTTCTAACAACATAACCCTAAAAAGTTGATGAGGGAATGTCATTTTTGAGAAGCACAATTTATAATTTGCTCTAGCTAAAACACTTTTTGATATCCCTAAACTTCCACCTATTATAAACGCTATATTAGAATTTCCTGTTACTCCTAGGTTATGTACATAATCTGCAAATTCTTGTGAAGTTAATTGCTTTCCACCTAAATCCATAGCTATAACAAGCATATTATCTTTTATTTTATTTAATATTGCTTGACCTTCTTTTTCTTTAATTGCCTCTTCTTCTTTTTCTGAAGCATTATCTGGTGTCTTTTCATCTGGTATCCCAATTATATCCAATTTACAATATCTGCTTAACCTTTTAGAATATTCATCTACGGCCTCTTTTAAATATTTTTCTTTCAATTTTCCAACTGTAATTATAATAATATTCATTTTTATTATGCTATTAAAAATATCTTGACACTTAAAAGATAACAATAAAACATGTTAATTACTTTTTCACTATGCCTCTTTTTAATATATTTAATAGCCACTCCCTTCAATATATTGCTTTCAATTATACTTCTAAGCTTCTTTTATTCTCTGTTTTATTTTATATAATCTATATGCTGTAAGCATTGCTCCTACTCCACATATAATAGCTGCAGCTATATATACATACTGCATTCCATATACAAAAACATCATCTCTTCCTTCTATATATCCTGTAACACGATATCCAATTTTACTACTCATAAGGCTATATAAAAGTGTAGTTGATAATGATATTCCAAAAACCATTCCTAAGTTTCTTACTAAGGCATTTATACTACCTGCAATACCCAAGTTACTTTTATCTACTGTAGACATTACTAATGAATTATTAGGAGATTGAAACATTCCATTTCCAGTGGACATTATTCCTATAAATACAATCAGTGCACCTAAATGGGAATATTGGCTTAAAGTCGACATTAAAAACAGTCCTAAGCTAGTTCCTATGAGCCCTACAAACGTTAGAATCTCTGAACCTATTCTATCTGATATATGCCCACTCATGGGTGCAACAACTGCTAATACTATTGGTGATACCATCATTAACATTCCTGTGTATGATGGAGTCAATTTCATTACATATTGTAAGTAAAATGGCAGTATTATATTTGAGCAACTTATTGCTACAAATGAAATAAATGCGCAAAATATGCTAAGTGAGAATAATGAATTATTGAATATTTCAAGCTTTAATAGTGGCGCAACTATTCCCTTTTCAACCTTTATAAATACTATAAATAGTACAATTGAAAGAATTAAACACATTATAATAGCTTTATTATCATATCCAAATTCCTTACCAAATGTTAATGATCCAAATAGCAGTACCATAGTTAATGCAAATAAAATCGCTCCTTTTATATCAAGTTTTTCATTTGAATTATTTGCACTCTTAGGAAGTGTTTTCATTGCGAGAATAAGGGCTATAATTCCTATAGGCACATTTATTAAGAAAATGTATTGCCAACTTAAAATTGATACAATAATACCACCTACAGGAGGTCCTATCATTGATCCTAATGCTACAAATGTACCATTTAGACCTAGTGCTTTTCCCCGTTCATTACTCGGAAATACATGTGTTATAATTCCATGACTTGTAGACATAGTGCCTGCAGCACCTATAGCTTGTAATCCTCTTGAAAAAACTAACATTATCAATGAATTAGATATTCCACACATAAGCGAGCCGAGTGTAAATATTATAATACCTAATTTGAAAATTGTAGTCTTACCTTTAATATCTGCTAGTCTTCCAAATATAAGAATAGTTGCTACAATAACTATTAAATAACTAGTAACTACCCATTCTATAGATGCCATACTTACCGAAAGTTTTTGTGCCATAACAGGTAACGCCACATTTACTATACTACCATCAAGGGTAGCCATAAATGTTAGAAGTACAGTTGTAAGTAATATTACCCATCTTTTTTTATGTATTGTTGTGTCCATATTCTCCATAAGTTTTATCCTTTCTATTCACTGCAAATAAGTTGTAAAAGATACTTTATATATTAAGTAATGGTTAGATAATAATCTTCATTATCTTAATTCCCCCTCCTATAGTTGCACTTGCAACTATAGAAAATTATAATACATTTCTATTATTTGCACAAATAATAAGATAATTCGCCTAATACAAAAATATAATCCACAGGCATAATTTAAAACTTCAAACTTATCCACATATTCTCCTCATTCTATGGATAAATAGGCATTCTAAATATCGATATAATAGCTTAAAACTGTCATAGTACTTACATTATTCATTACATTCCCAACATTTTCACTTTGAGTTAAGATTATTTTTGTAATAGACTGCATAGTTTCGGCAATTATATTTACATCATCATTGATTTGTTCAAAAAATAAAAGCACCAATATAGATTTCTTGAAAATCTATTATTAGTGCTACCATAGCTCCATTTATTCTTTTTACTTTTTTATAGTATAATTGTACCAATTATATTCATATTTATGAATTATTATTTTTCATGAATTTAGTACAAAGAAAAAGCCCCATCTGAAAAACAGAGCCTTTTCAACTTAATCAGCATATATTTCATAATCTGATTTTTATTATTTAATTCAAGATTTCAAGTATTATTTTATTTGTCTTTTCCGCAGCACTTTTTATATTTCTTACCACTTCCACATGGACAAACATCATTTCTTCCTATTTTATCAAAGTTTCTTACAATCTTAGATTCTCTAAATTGTTTTTGTATTTCGTTTCTCTTTTCTTCTGAGAATATACCTTCCCATTGTGGTAATGTATATAAATATTCAGCTTTTGCATCTAACATATTAAAGTATAAAGTTTCTAAATTTAAATCGAATACTAATTCAGTATCAGCATCAATGGTTTCAAGATCATATTGATTCTTTAAGCTATCATTAATTCCATCCATAAATCCCATAGCAAATTCTACTGTAGAATTATGTTCTTTAGCTAACTCATTAATAGTAGTCCTTTTAACTTCTTTATGATTAGCTAATAAATCCTTGTATATTCCTTTTTCTAACTTACTATATTCTGCCCAAAAAGCCTCTTCACCTTTAGTTTTAACATAGTCAACAACCATTTCAGTCCATTCTGTATATAAACTCATTTTTAAGTCCTCCCTTAAATCTTCATTTAGGCATACTAATTTATTATTTTTTGAATATGCCTTATATATAATATTTGTATATTATAATCTTAAATAAATTAAATTTCTATATAGCTACTAGGATTATGCCTATTTGCCATAGTTAATATTATGTCTTGATTTTGCTTAATTCCGTTTTCATTTAATACATTCAAAACAGTTTGATATGCTAAATCAGGTTGATTATTTGTATTACTTAAATGCCCTAAAATAATTTTCTTATTTGCACAACATTTAGATAATTCAACAATAGCACTTCCGCAATCATCATTAGACAAATGCCCTATCTCGCTAAGTATTCTTCTTTTTAACGGATATGGGTATGGTCCAAATTTAAGCATATTAACATCATGGTTACTTTCAAGTAGTATGACTTTTGAATCTTTTATGTTATCATAAATCTCCTTAGTAAAAGTACCAAAATCTGTTGCTACACTTATGTTTTTTTCTCCATCACTCACTGTATATCCCATTGGTGCTACAGCATCATGTGGGATATTGAAAGCTTTGATACTCATATCATGTATTTCTGTAATTGACCTTTTATCAATTACTTTTATATTATGTTCTTTTATCTTTCCAATTGAATTTTCCATAGCAGACCAAGTATCAGAATTTGCATATATAGGAATATCATATTTTCTAGATAATACCCCTATTCCTTTAATATGATCACTATGCTCATGAGTTATAAAAATTCCGTTCAAATCTTTTGGCTCTTGATTGATTTCTTTCAATGCCATATCAATTTTTTTACCTGGGAGTCCTGCATCAATCAATATCTTAGCTTTATTTGAGGCAATAAACATGCTATTACCACTACTGCCACTATATAAAGAACAGAATACCACTGTAATCACTCCCCCCTATGAGATTTCTATTACTCTTTAACATTTATTCTTTTAATATCTGCGCCTAAAGCTTTAAACTTATTTTCTATATGAGGATATCCTCTATCTATATGCTCTATACTAGTTATTTCTGTTATTCCTTCTGCAACTAGTCCTGCTATAACCATAGCGGCACCAGCTCTTAAATCCGTTGCCTTTACTACAGCACCTGTTAGCTTTTGTGGACCATCTATTATTGCAACTCTACCTTCAACTTTTATATTAGCGCCCATTTTCTTTAATTCATCTATGTGCTTATGTCTATTTTCCCAGATAGATTCAGTAATTAAGCTTCTTCCTGGAACAATACTTAACAATGTTGACATTGGTTGTTGAATATCTGTAGGAAATCCTGGATATGGAGTTGTTTTAATATTAACTCCTTTTAGTGGTTTGTTTACAGTTACTCTAATACAGTCATCACCTTCTTCAATTACAGCTCCCATTTCTGTAAGCTTAGCAGTAATTGATTCTAAATGCTTTGGTATTACATTTTTTATATAAACATCTCCACCTGTAGCTGCTGCTGCTATCATAAATGTACCAGCCTCAATTTGATCTGGGATTACACTATATGAGCAACCTTTTAAGCTTTCTACGCCCTTAATTCTTATTATATCAGTACCTGCACCTTTTATATCCGCACCCATTGTATTTAGAAAATTTGCTACATCAACAACATGAGGTTCTTTAGCTACATTTTCTAATGACGTAACTCCTTCTGCTAATGTTGCTGCTATCATTACATTTATTGTTGCACCAACTGAAACTACGTCAAAAAATATATTTGCTCCTATTAATTTATCTGCCTTAACATTAACCGCTCCATGTTCTATAAATACTTCTGCTCCTAAAGCTTCAAAACCTTTTATATGCTGATCTATAGGTCTTACACCTATTGAACATCCGCCTGGAAGAACTACTCTTGCCTTTTTAAATCGTGATAATAAAGCTCCTATAAAATAATATGAAGCCCTCATTCTTCTACAATCATCTGTACATGCATCAAAATTATTAACACCCGTACTATCTATCTCTAAAGTATTATTATCTATTTTAACAATTTTACAGCCTAAGCTTTTAAGTATTCTTTCTAAGCAGTGTACATCTTCAATATCTGGTATGTTATCAATTATGCATTTTCCATCACTTGCCATTATTGCTGCTGGTAATATTGCTACTGCTGCATTCTTAGCTCCGTTGATATCAACGCTGCCTTTTAGCAAGTTTCCTCCGTTTATAACTAATCTTTCCATTGAATTCACCCTATCTATCTAAAATATATATTCTATTCATTTATACTAATTTGCATTATTAACCTATTTTATTATTAAATTGTACTTTAATTATTATATCATAAACAAAATTTATTTAAATACATTTTTTCAGTCTATTACTACTTTTTTCATTATCTTTGATGTTTATATAACTTTTTAATTGGTTTAATTGTAATTATCATCCTAAAATATCTTATTATCTAAAATACAAATAAATATATATGTTAAAATTTTCTTCATATTACATAATTATTATTTGTATTCATTATTTAATTATTCTTCTATTCTATTCTTTTATTTTACTTATTGTGTTATAATTTATTAAAACTTTGAGTAATACACTAATTGAGATTGTGAGGTTTATCATGAAGTACTATATAGTTGCATTATTTGATGAGGAAACCTATCAAGTAATATCACCAATACAAAGAAATATGTCTAAAAAATTTAGAGCAAATAGAAATTCACCAGTACCCTTTATTATATTAACAGCTATAGAAAATCCAAATTTAGATAAATTATATCCTATTGTTGATAAAATTATAGCTCCATATAAAAGCTTTAGAATTGATGCTAGTGATTTAGTATATCTATTTGATCCTACTAAAAGTATAAATTTAAAAATAGAAAACAAAGGTTATATAAAAAGACTTTCTCGTTGTCTTTTTGATACATTAGAACTTAACGGATTTATTGTTAAATCTTTTGATGACAATTTTGTTTCCCTTGCTAATCTAGGATATATTCCTAAAGATTATAAGAAACAAGATGTCAAATTAAATTTTCCTGAAATATATAATAAAGATAATGTTGCTAAATTAAAAGTTAAAAGTATTGAAATATGGAAACTTCCTACTATAAGGAAGAATATTCCGTTAAAGTCATATACATTAAGGGAGTTTTAACAATATTCTTTTATAGATTTACAGAGATATATCTTAACTCAGTTTTTATTAAAAATTAATATAAATTTTGGGCTATGTTTTAAAATCTTAGCCATGTTGTGGACTGTCTTAAAATAGTGTTTTTTTAGACAGTCTTATTATTTGGGAACATTTGAGAATTGAACTTGTCATAATGCATAATTTAATTTTTAAAAATAATCTCTTAATATTATGAATTTTGTGTAAATATAAAAAATATTTTTTTGTATTCGTTTTCTGTACTTTCATTTATTTTAAAGATTTTGTAAAATAAGATTAATCACTAGAAACCGTAGGAGGATTCACTATGAATATTCAGCCACTATTTAAAGTACAAAAGAACTATAATGATAACTTACCAATAAATGAAGAATTAGATTTACATAAATTACAAGTTCGTAAAAATCTTGAATTCGAAATAATACTCGGTAATTTAGCTAATGAAACTCTTTGCTTTAATTACTTAACTAAAGTTACCAAGCCTGTCAATTTAACTGCAATATTCAATAAATATATAAATTGCATTTCTCAAGCTTTGACATTAGGAATTGATCATAAATATACCGATTTAATAGCAGTATCTATGAATCCTAATGATTATTGTTTAAGTGATCAATTCTTAAATTTATATATTGATATTAATGATTTAATTGTTTCCCCATCTATGGATCACTACTTAACTTTATTTGAAGACCTACTAAGCTTAGGATTAACATTAGGATTTTCAGAATCTCAAATACATGATCAATTTATTAAAGATTTAGATAATTTAGTAATACTTTAATATTTAAATATAACATATATAAATATTGACCATCGAGCGTAATATATTTCTACATAATGATATTTTTTATTTTATATAAGCATAGTCAATAATCTTAAGGGAATACTACCCTTGAGGTGATATTATGTTCGGAATAATATGTGCAATAATTTCAGGAATTGCTATGAGTGTTCAAGGCGTATTTAATACAAGGCTCAGTGAAAAAATAGGACTATGGGAAACTACCTTATTAGTTCAAGTCATTGCTCTTATTGTAAGCCTTATTGTCTTTTTCTTTTTTGGTGATGGAAGTTATACAAATTTAAAAGAATCTAATAAAATCTATTTATTAGGTGGAGTTTTAGGTGTTATAATAACTTTTACAGTAATGAAAAGTGTCAGTTCAATGGGACCTACCTTAGGAATTGGTATTATATTAGTATCTCAATTAATCGCTGCTACACTTATTGATTTCTTTGGATTGTTCGATAGTGAAAAGATTAAGTTTTCATTAAATCATTTTTTAGGCATTGCTATTATGATTATAGGTATTATAATATTTAAATGGAATCATTGAGAAGGGAAGGATAAAGTTTGAATTTTTTTTCTAATATTAATTTTTTATTCCATTTAACGACTAAAAATATAAAACAATACTTTAAAAAAAGCGAATGTGTAAAATCTGATGAAATTATAGGAAATTCCATTAATTGGTTTGGTCATGCTACTACAGTTATTAATTTATCTAATAAAATTATTATAACAGACCCTGTATTTTCTAGTCTTTTGGGATATTTTAAGAGAACTGTAAAAAAACCAGCATATATAAATAATTTAACAGTAGACTATATACTCTTATCTCATGGTCATATGGATCATTTAAATTTTTCATCACTCCGCAAATTAAATAAAGATGCAATTATAATTGTTCCAAAGGGATATTTTCGGCTTGCTAAATTATTAGGGTTCAAAAATGTATTTTTATTACATCCTGGTGACGTGTATGAAGATAATTTTGTGAAAATTACTGCTTATGAAGCTGATCATGATGGCAGACGTTTTTATCTTGGTAATGATAATGAAAGCATTTCATATTTAATTGAAAGAGAACGTAAAAGTGTATTTTTTGCTGGTGATACTGCTCTTACGAATAATTTTAAAGATATTATTTGTGATGTAGCGTTGATGCCTGTAGGATGCTATAAGCCTGATAGGTTCTCATATATGCATTGTACTCCAGAACAAAGCTATGAAATGTTTAAAATGATGGATTGTCCCGTAATGATTCCTATTCATTATAAAACATTTAAAATTTCATTAGAAAACTTTGAAGAAACTGAGGAAACATTATTAAATTTGAATGATGATTCAATTAAAATCATTGATATAGGAGAAACTTATAGTTTCTAAGTAAAATTACAAATCTATGATGAATTAATTTAACATACTTCAGCTGATAATAAAAAACTAGTTTCATTTAAGTTGTGCTCAACATTACCAACAACTTACATTTTGGGCACAACTTATTATCTAAAGCGAAATCTCAAATTTCATATTTGTCTGCTTTAACTCACTCATCGAGTTAATAATGAATATGAGTCGTTTCACAACAAAATCCTAACCTACCTCAACAAATGCATATATGATATTTCTGTACTATGTCTTCATAACTAAAATCTTCTCTTTGATTATTTGTATTTTTATTTTATTTCTATTAACAATAAGTTTATTTTTCATATAATATTATTGAAGTAATAATATTATGGAGAAATATATGTTTTCATATAAAAAGAAGTTAGATTATAATTTAAATTACTATATGTCAAATAATTCCTATAAAACTTACAGAGTACTTATACAATATAAAGATTTTCAATCTTCAGTTGTTAAAAAAATTAATTCATATAAAGGTATAATTCATCATACTATAGAATCTGCTAATCTCATAAGTGCAGAACTTAATTCTCGCAGTATAGATAGAATTTTAGAATATCCTGAAATAGAAAAAATCTATTTAGATGAATATTTATTTTTATGTGGTATGAGTGTTGCTACTGCTAATAAGTTTCATTATTCTGAAAAATATGGTTTATCTGGTGTAGGAATTGGTATAGGACTTATAGATAGTGGCATATTTCCTCATCCAGATTTAACTTCTCCTAGCAATAAAATAGAATTATTCGAAGATCTAATTAATAATTTTCACTATCCTTATGATGATAATGGGCATGGTACATCAATGGCAGGAATTTTATGCAGTAGTGGATTGTCATCAAATAATATGTACAAAGGAATATGTAGTAAAAGTAAATTATTTTGCTATAAAGCATTTGATAAGCTTGGTAAAGGCTTTGCTTCTGACATACTATATTCTATAGAAAGTCTGTCTAATATATCTAAAGAAAAAAATATAAAGATATTATGCTTACCATTTGAACTTTTAACTCATAACACATTTATTATCTCTTGCTTCGATTCAGTGTTTAATTATGCTATATCCAAAGGTTTAATTCCAATAGTACCTAGTGGAAGCAACTTAAATAACACATCGTCTATAATGGGAATTGCTACTCTTCCCAATTGCATTACAGTAGCAGGCTTAGATACAGTTGGGTCAACAGTAAAACCTTATCCCTATTCATCCAGTGGGCCTTATGGAAAATTATCTAAACCAGACTTATCTGCTGCTTGTGTTAATGTTATTTCATTAAATTCTGATAGTAACTATACTTCCGAAAAAAATGGTATTAAGCTTTATCCAAGCAAACTAGATGCACCATATAAAACATTTACTGGTTCATCAATCGCTACTGCTTATATTAGTGGATTATGTGCTTTACTGTGCGAGAAAAATCCCTCCATTACCTTTAAAGATATGATTTCTTTATTAAAAGTTGTATGTGATCCTGTTGAAGACATATCTAAGACAATTCAGGGTGAAGGCACCATAAATATTAATAAACTTATGCCTTAATTATTAATATGCTTATCAGATTTCATATTCTATTAATCAAATTTAAAATCATTAATAATCTACAGAACTATCTTCAGCCTTAATATAGTTCTGTATTTTTATTAGAATTCTTTAAATAGTTAATTTTTTAGACGCTTTAATATTTCACTTTATTTTACTTATAATATGCTATAATTATTTACA
This sequence comes from Clostridium beijerinckii, assembly GCA_003129525.1. Lineage (NCBI taxonomy): Bacteria > Bacillati > Bacillota > Clostridia > Eubacteriales > Clostridiaceae > Clostridium > Clostridium beijerinckii. Next base: position 950,687 of record CP029329.1, read on the forward strand.
TGCACTAGTAGTGCACAATTATTTTACAATAGACATATCAAAATACTTTGAAAGGTAGGTAGCAAGCAGAATGAGCACATTTATGTTAAAGAGTAAATCCCTAGGGTTCACTCCTGTTAATAATATATTTATAGAGAAATACATGCCGCAAGCTAGAGGTGAATTTATAAAAATTTATTTATTAATGCTAAAACATGATATTTCTGGTGAATTCGGAGTTAGCTCATCAATACTAGCTTCCTCACTTAATCTATTAGAATCTGACATTATGAATGCACTTAATTATTGGAATGACCAAGGAGTTATAAAATTCACTCAAATAGATAAAATGGGCAACTTTAATGTAGAATTTATAGATTTAATTCAAGAACCAGCTAAGTCTACAAAACAAGTAGACTTATTAGAAGCTTTAGATAGTACAACTACTAAAGATATGCTGAAAGACATTGAAATACTTTTAGCTAGACCACTGTCTCCAAATGAAATGTCAATTTATTTGAATTGGCAAAGAGAATTTGGCTTTTCATCTGAATTAATTTTAATATTAATGGAATACTGTATATCAAAAGGTAAAAGTGATCCAAGATATATCGAAAAAGTAGCCTTGTCTTGGCATGATTTAAAAATAACTACTATTGATCAAGCACAAAATTTAATAAAAAAAGCCGAAGATAAGTGGATTAACATAAGAAAAATATTAACTTATTTAGGTATAAATAATACAGATATAATGAAACCTCAACAAGATTTAATAGAAAAATGGCTTCTTATATATAAATTCCCTAATGAAATTATCTTAAAAGCCTGTGATATATGTTCTGAAAGATTAAATAGAGCCGATTTTAAGTACATTGATGGTATACTTACTAATTGGAATAAAAATAATATTAAAACCTTAGAAGACATAGCTCTTAAAGATACTAAAAATGTTAAAAATACTAAATATCAAAAAAATTACAATAATAATGAGAAAGCTCCTCTTAAGTTCAATAACTTTGAAGGAAGAGAGTATGATTATGATTCCTTAGAAAAAAAACTTTTAGGATGGGATAATGATGATTAAAGGCTATCAAACTGAAATTTTAAAAATATATGATAAACTTAGAGAAGATGAAACTAGATTTTTGAAACTTAGAAAGGATGAAGTATTTAAAAAATATCCTGAAATTATTGAATTAGATAATACGATACAAAAATTATCTTTACAAATGGCAGTATCAGTTCTTAAATCTGGTAATAGCGAAAAAACATTAGGTAGATTCAAAGAGAATATTACTGATTTAAGAGTTAAAAAATGTGAAATGCTAGTTGAGAAAGGGTACAATCCTGAATATCTAAATTTGCACTATCACTGCAATAATTGTAAGGATACAGGCTTTATAGGTAATGTTAAATGTAGTTGCTATAAGCAAAAATTAATTAAGTTATACTATAAAAATTCTGAATTAGAGAATGCAATAAAATCTAATAATTTCAATAACTTTGATTTAAATTTGTTTTCAAATCATAAGCTTGGTGAAGAGAAATTTTCTCCACGAAAAAATATGGAAAATAACTTGGAATACATATTGAAAGATTATATTCCAAATTTCTCAAAGATAGGTACGAATCTATTATTGTATGGTAACCCTGGTAGTGGAAAAACTTATTTATCTTATTGCATATCAAAAGCTATATTAGATATGGGTTATTTGGTAATATACAAAACGTCTGATGAATTAATTAATAACTTAAGAGATATAAGATTCAACAATGATTCAACATTGGAATCATTAATATTGGAATGTGATTTATTAATAATAGATGATTTAGGTGCTGAGCATCTTAATGAATTTTCTATAACTGAATTATTTAATGTAATTAATAAAAGAATTCTTAGCAATAAAAAAATGCTTATTTCAACTAATTTAACATTGCCTGGTATAACAAAACAATATAGTGAAAGAATAGCCTCTAGATTAATTGGTGAATTTAAACTTTGTAAATTCTATTCAGAAGATATAAGAATTAAGAAGAATCTAGAAAAAAATAGATAAATAGATATATACCTACTGAAATTGGATACACATTTGTTCCAGCTCATTTTCTAATGCCGCTTTCACAAATATGTATTCAATTTCTCTATTTGTATACACGCCTAAATATAGTAAACTTTGTAGTAATATGAGAGGTGGATAAAATAATATGAACAATTTAGTGCCAATGATATTAACTATGGTATTAAGTAAAATTATATATATTAAAATTGATAAAAAGTATGATATTACAAATAAGTTGTGTACAAAACTCCATATTGAACAGGAGTGGATAAGTTTTTATGGTGTGTGTTTTGGCATTATATCTATTATAATTATTGAAGTATTAAGCATAGAGATAATTAATATTCCTGAAGTATTCTATTATATATCAGGTGGAATTTTTGCAGGAATTGGTATTGGTACGAATAATAAAAATGTAAATCAATAAAAAAAACAAGTTCTAGTATAAAACTAGAACTTGCTTTAATTTGGCGACCCAGAAGGGACTCGAACCCTCGACCTCCGGCGTGACAGGCCGGCACTCTAACCAACTGAGCTACTAGGCCATCTCATGGTGGGCACAACAGGGCTCGAACCTGTGACCCCCTGCTTGTAAGGCAGGTGCTCTCCCAGCTGAGCTATGCGCCCATAAGATGAATAAAATGGTGACTCCTAGGGGAATCGAACCCCTGTTACTACCGTGAAAGGGTGGTGTCTTAACCGCTTGACCAAGGAGCCATATTAAGTTTTGTTATGTTTTATTTAAAATGGAGCTGGCAATAGGAATCGAACCTACAACCTGCTGATTACAAGTCAGCTGCTCTACCGTTGAGCCATGCCAGCATCATATTTAAAATGGCGACCCAGAAGGGACTCGAACCCTCGACCTCCGGCGTGACAGGCCGGCACTCTAACCAACTGAGCTACTAGGCCATCTCATGGTGGGCACAACAGGGCTCGAACCTGTGACCCCCTGCTTGTAAGGCAGGTGCTCTCCCAGCTGAGCTATGCGCCCATAAGATGAATAAAATGGTGACTCCTAGGGGAATCGAACCCCTGTTACCACCGTGAAAGGGTGGTGTCTTAACCGCTTGACCAAGGAGCCATATTGAGTTTTGTATGTTTTATTTAAAATGGAGCTGGCAATAGGAATCGAACCTACAACCTGCTGATTACAAGTCAGCTGCTCTACCGTTGAGCCATGCCAGCATCATATTTAAAATGGCGACCCAGAAGGGACTCGAACCCTCGACCTCCGGCGTGACAGGCCGGCACTCTAACCAACTGAGCTACTAGGCCATCTCATGGTGGGCACAACAGGGCTCGAACCTGTGACCCCCTGCTTGTAAGGCAGGTGCTCTCCCAGCTGAGCTATGCGCCCATAAGATGAATAAAATGGTGACTCCTAGGGGAATCGAACCCCTGTTACTACCGTGAAAGGGTGGTGTCTTAACCGCTTGACCAAGGAGCCATGTTATATTGTCTTTCGCTTAAATATATTATTTTCTGTCGTTTGTTATCCAAGCTGCTGACCACATAGACTATAATACCTAAATTTAGATTCCCTGTCAACACATTTTTTAATTTTTTTTATTTTTATCTTATTTTTTAAATTATATCTATAATTATTCCGATGTTTTATTAGGCTTTTTCACCTGCTCTATAGCCTTTTTAAAGCTAGACAACATGCCTTCTTGAAGTTTTATTTCACTGTTTATATTTTTAATTTCTACATCACATATTTCTAAAAAATTATCTTTTTCTATTTTATTGATAATTATGTTATATCCATTTTTTTTGAAGTTTTGTCCTGATGCCATAACCTCCAATGGAAATTTATTATTTACAATTAATAATATTTCTTTTTCCCAAATTCCTCTCTTGTTTATCTTATATTTATCTTTTAATACATCTAAATTTTCTATTTCTTCTTTAATTTCAAATTTTAATGATTCGTATAATGCATTATAGAAAACCACCGATATTCCCCTTTTTAGTTTAATCTTTAAAAAACTTCTTTGTTTAATTAAAAATTCATCTATGTTATTTTCACTTATACATTCTACATCTTCAAAAGAAAAGCTTTTTATTCCACTATCAGTTGGATAATTCACAATTATTTTATCAAAATTCATTCTTCTGACTTTAAAAGTACTCCCATAATTGTCCAAATTATTGTTTATTACTTTTACTTCCATTAAAAAATCACCTCACTTTTAATATTCCCTTCTTTTAACCTGAATATTACTATGATAAACTTTATTTAGCATATGAAATAGAATAACAAGTCAATATACTAGTATATTGACTCATTATTCTATTTCATATACCTTATTACACAAACAAGGAGTGATTAATAAATATGATTTATCACGATTTAATAATTATCGGTGGTGGTGCATCTGGCCTAATGGCTGCAATAATAGCTAAAGACTTTGGGATAGATGTAGCTATTGTTGAAGGAAATGATAGAATCGGTAAAAAAATTCTTGTGACTGGGAATGGCAGATGTAATATTACAAATAATAATATTGCTTTCCCATATAACAATTTCCACAGTGAAAATTATAATTTTTTTCAAGAAGCTCTAAATAAATTTACAATAGAAGATACTAAAAGCATGTTTTTATCTCTTGGATTGCCTTTAACAGAATTAGAAAACGGTAAGATATATCCAAGATCCCTTCAAGCCTCTTCTGTAATAGATATATTTAGAATGGCATTAGATGACAGAAATATACCTTTATATGCAAATTGTAAAATTAATTCTATAATCAAAAAGAAAAATTTCACTTTATATACCAATAATGAAGAATGTGAAAACTTTTCTTGTAACAAGGTTATTTTAAGTTGTGGTGGAAAATCGGCTACCAAAACAGGTTCAGATGGTTCTGGATATAAACTAAGTAAATTCTTTGGACACAATATCATAGAAACTCTGCCTGGTATTGTTCAATTAAAATTAGATTATCCTTATTTAAAAGCTTTATCTGGAATTAAATTTGATGGCTCTGTTTCTGTATTAGTCAATGATGAGATTATACGAACAGATATCGGAGAAGTCTTATTCACTGATTATGGAATCTCTGGACCACCCATACTACAATTATCCTCTTATGCCTCTAAAGCCCTTAGTAAAGGCTCAAAAGTCACTATAAGACTTGATATGTTTCCATATGAAAGCAAAGAAGATGTAGAAAACTTTTTTGCTACACATTTTTCTATATTTAATTATAGAGAAATATCATCTGCATTAATTGGGGTAATAAATAAAAAATTAATTTCTACAATACTAAAAGATGTTGGAATAAATGATATTCATTTACCTTGTAGCAATATTGATTGGAAAAATATTAATAATTTAATTGATATATTAAAACAATGGGACTTCAATTGTATAGGCACTAATGGCTTCCCTAATGCCCAAGTTACTGTAGGAGGAATAGATACCTCTGAAGTAGATAATTTGACCTTAGAATCTAAATTAGTTAAAGACCTTTACTTCTGTGGAGAGATCTTAGATGTTCATGGTGATTGTGGTGGATTTAATCTTCAATGGGCATGGAGCTCTGGTTACTTAGCAGCTAAATCTGCAGCTACTAGCTAAATATTCTATTTTACAACTAAATATATACACTAAAAAAGAGCTATAACAATACATAGTTAAACTCAATGTCTTGTTATAACTCCTTTTCCAATATCAATCTTTTGACTTTTCCCAATCTGCTTCTAATAATGTTAATTCAGTTCCTTCACTATTTCTTATAGTATGATATGACTTTAAATTAAAATCATCAATTTCTTTTACAGTTGCAGTTACTGATATCTTATCCCCATATGTGGTTTCTTTCTCGAAAATTACTTTAATTCTTTTTAGAATACAATTGTTGATTACTTCAATAGGAACAGCTTCAGTTGCCCACTCAACATATTTAACATTATTAACATGATTATTTGAATCAATATCACTATATCTAATATCAAATTGTTTCTTGTATTGCTCCTCATCATATCTCTCTATTGTATCCATACTTATATCATAATCAACATCACCATCTACACCATAGCTATCGTATTGTTCTAATTGTATTCTCATGGGTTTTCTTTTTTGAATATTAATCAAGAAGAATAATGCTAGTGCCTCTCCAATAAGATTGTTTTCTTCATCCTTAATCACATATTTTCTTAATCCATAAAACTTTTTAAAGCCTATAGGCTGCGTGGTAATACTTATAGTTTCCCCAAACATTGGATATCTGTACATCTTTATATCATACTTATAAAATACCCAAGCACAATTATTTCTTGTACAATATTCAATTCCAACACCAAAGTGTTCTGACTGCTGAGTACCTACATCACAAATAAAATCAATTATTGATGATAATTTACATCTCAATTTAGAATTTACTTCAAAATAATGTATTTCATATTTTTTTGTAAAACTTTTACTCATAACTTCTCATTGCAAAATCTATAAAAATAGGTATTTTTATAATACTTCCATATAAGAAAATCACATTTCCTCCAACATATATTCTTAAGTTAAGCATATTTACCTAAACATACACTATTTCTAATTTGCAATATATATCCTCCTCTTCCCTTACATTTATCTATTAATTGCTCAAATAATTTTTTAAATATATTTTATATAATGATTAAACCACAAAAACTATAAAGTATCGTGATTAGTTTGACAGCTTTGCTTCAAATTCTAAAAAATATAATTTAAAACAGTTAATTATTACAGCAACTATACATGCAATTATATTGAGAAAACACTCTATGCCACTTTCAAGAAACTGTTTTAACAGTTTCTTGAAGTTATAGGCTGCGATTTTAAATCCAACCCATAATTTTGAGCGCAATAATCCCCGGATAGGCATGGTATCAATTTTATATCTTCTCCTCAAAACAGAAGGAATACCTTCTATACCAGCCCTTTTATTTGCAAGCTTTATATACTCACTCTCGTGCATTTTTTCTCTTTGAGTAGCTGTATTATAAGCTTTTTCGCTAACTCTTATGGTATTAAATTTCTTTGATATTTTCTTTGGACATTGTGAATTTAAAGGACATTTTTCACATGTACTGGAGTCAAATTTGGCTGTATAAGATTTTGAACTATAATAAGACTCTACAGGTTCGACTCCGTTAGGACAACAACTTATTACATTTTTTTCGTCATCTACAATGAATTTTGAATAACTCAGTTTATCAGTAGATACTTTTCTGCCAACTAGTTGACTTGGAATCATTTCAATTCCTTGTTTTAAAGCATTTTTGGCTTTTTCTTGTTCATAGTAAGCACCATCAACTAGTAGTTTACAGTTTGAATTTTTATTTTGTGAAGCTAAATTAGCAATAACATCATCAGCAAATTTTGAATCGCTGTGAATATTTTGCTTAAGGTCATAGCCTGTTATAACACTGTTTTTATCATTAAATGATTCTTGTATATTAACAACATAACCAACGTTACCACCATATTTTTTTCTGTAGGTTGCATCTTTGTCAGTTGGATTTTGTAAACTAGTTGAAGTTATATCTTTTGAATCTTTAATAACTAAATTTTTTGCAGCATCTTCTGTAGTTTGGTCCTGAATAACTCTATTTAAAAGTTGAAACTCTTCTGTTGAAGTAACTATATCTCCAGCTTTCAGAGCGATATTGTATAGAATTTTAGAATGTTCGATTAAAATTGAAAGTTTTGAATCAGCCTTTAAATCTTGAGTTCTATATATAGTGTCATTTTTATGCCCCTTTTCAAGGTACGGTTTTAGTTCATCACTTATAATAGGTGGATTTATTATATTTAGAGCTTTAATAAGTCTGCTATTTATAGAATATACTAGCTCAATTCTACTTAATTTTTTGCATGATGAACTAACCATTAACGAATCCACTCTAACTTTTTTATTATCAACAGATAAATACTTAGCAATGCTTTCGGATAAAGCTTCAACTTCAGCTTTTATTAAGTCTTCATTAGTTGACGCTTCATATTCAACAAGTCTGTTTCTAAAATTTGTTAGAGTATTTATAGATACTGGTTGTGTTTCATAATTAGTTGTATTTAAAGCATATTGATATCTTACATCGAAATGAATAGAGCCGATAAGCTCTTCATCAGTCTGCTGAAATATTTCTTTTATAATTAGTAAGCCAAGAATAACATTAATAGGTGAATTAGGCCTTGAGGCTTTATTGCTATATAAAACCGAAAAACGCTCCTCATTTATTCGCGGAAAAATATGATCCTTAAATGCCTTAGCCCAACTTTTATTTAAAATATCTTGAAGGTATTTTGGCATTTGGTTGATTGGTTCAAATAATGAAGTTTGTTGAAGGTCATTTTTGCAAAACATAGTAATTCTCCTCATACGTTTAATTTTATAATGCTATTATATCATTAAATTCTAATTGGATGATATTTGTCAGCTTTTTGTGGTCTAATCATATAATAATATTAACATAATAATTTATTTAAATATATTATATAAGTTATTACTCTTTAAAAAATATTCCTATTATATTTCTTGAAATTATCGTTGATTTTAAATTTACTAGATTATTTGTACGCTAAAAAGAGGATTTTCTAAAAAGAAAATCCTCTTAATAAATAATATTATTATCTATTTAATGCTTGTAATAAATCGTCTACGTTTAATCCATGTACTATTGCAGCTTCCCCTATAGTTTCAGCTTGAGCTGATGGGCATCCAACACATCCCATTCCAAAACTCATTAAAACCCCAGCCTTAGATGAATCTGCATTAACTACTTCACCAATTGTCATATCTTTAGTTATCATACTTTCACCTTCTTCAATATAACTTTTTATAATTTTTGTTTACAATAAAATTATATTTTATACTACGTTGAAAGTCAATACCCGAGTATAATGATATACTATGAATTATATACTATCTATTCTCATTGTTTGATCTCTCTTTGGACCAACTCCAACTATTGAAATCTTAGTGTCTGTAAATTCTGATATTCTACCTAAATATTTTTTAACATTGTCAGGTAACTCATCATAACTTCTAACGTCAGCTACACTATCATCCCAACCATCAAATTCTTCATATATTGGTTCACACTTAGCCAAGTCTTCTAAGCTTGCGGGGAAATAATCTATAACTGTATCATTAAATTTATATCCAACACATACCTTAATCTTTTCAAGTCCTGCTAATGTATCTATTTTAGTAACAGCTAATGAAGTTAATCCGCTTACTCTAGCTGCTGTTTTAACTATAACTAAGTCTAACCATCCACATCTTCTTGATCTGCCTGTAGTTACACCATATTCATGCCCCTTTTCTCTAATCCAATCTCCAGTCTCATCAAGCAATTCTGTTGGGAATGGTCCTTTACCAACTCTTGTAGTGTAAGCCTTTGTAATACCTACAGCATTAGTAATCATGTTAGGTCCTATACCAACACCACTAGCTACTCCACCAGCTGTTGTATTAGATGATGTTACATATGGATATGTTCCATAATCAATATCTAATAACATTCCTTGAGCACCTTCAAATAAAACAACTTTATTTGCTTTAATATCATTGTACACTCTAACAGATGTATCTTGAACAAATGGCCTTAATTTCTTAGCAAATTCTAAATATTCTTTTAATATTTCATCAAAGCTTAATGGCTCTCCACCTAGTACTTTTGTAATATAGATATTTTTCATTTCAATATTTTCTTTTAATTTTTCAACGAAAACATCTTCATGCATTAGATCACAAACTCTGATTCCGCATCTTTCAAATTTATCTGTATAGCAAGGTCCTATTCCTTTACCTGTAGTACCTATATCATTTTTTCCTCTAGCTTTTTCTTTTAATATATCTAATGTTTTATGATATGGCATGATAAGTTGAGCTCTGTCACTTACTATTAGCTTTTCTGGTGTAACTTTAACTCCAACACCTTCTAAGTAATCTATTTCTTCAAATAGAGCTTTTGGATCTACAACTACTCCGTTTCCTATTACATTTAATTTATCTTCATATAAAATTCCTGACGGTATTAAGTGTAGTTTATATTCATTGTCACCAACCACTACAGTGTGACCAGCATTATTTCCTCCTTGAAATCTAACAACTACATTAGCCTCTTCTGCTAAGTAATCTGTCATTTTTCCTTTTCCTTCATCTCCCCATTGAGCTCCTAAAACAATAAATGCTGACATTTATATTGCCTCCCTTAAATAAGTAATCTTATTTATCTTAATTTTTAATTTTATTTGGAGTTTATTAATTGATATTTTAATCTCTCCTTTTAAATATTAGCAAAGTACCCTTTCACGGTCAACTATATATCGAATATTTTTTTGCTTTTTTCATTAATAATTCGTATAATTATATTATATTCTTAGTATCTAACTTTATTTTTTTCAATTTAAACTATATAATCATGATTTCTTTATTTAATGAAAATGCATATAAACATAATTAAAAGTGCTTAGTATTCTATAAAATAGAAGATACTATGCTTATGAGAAATAATGATAATATTTATTCTAAATGTATCGGAATTCATTTAGGACTTAAAAACTTCGCTATATGCAGTAATGACACAATCAAGAAAAATATAAATAAGACTCCAACTGTTAAAAAGTTATAAAAGAACTTAAAACGTAGACAAAGAAAACTTTCAAGAAAATATGAAAGTTTAAACAAAAATATATAAAATGAAGGAGGAAATGTTACTCGTCAAAATATCTAAAAACAAATAGTCACGGTACAAAAAAATTATCAGCGACTTATCCAAGTAGTAAAACTTGTAGTTGCTGTGGAAATGTTAAAAAATATTTAAAGCTATCTGATGCGATGTACAAATATTATAATTGTCAAACTTCAATAGATAGAAATTTAAATGCTTCAATTAACTTATCTAATGCTTAAAAATATAAGATATCTTAAGTTAAATAAGTACTTATATGTGTACCAACGGCTATTTTGAGAATTAACGGCTGTGGAAAAGTAGAGAACCAAAAGCTCTGCTTTTATGTGAATCACTTTGTGGTTTACCTAGTGCTATACACACTGTATTAGCTTTTGCAAGGCAGAGTACAATCAAGCAGTAAAAATCTCAATATGAATACATTTGACCATATTTTGAGTAGCAATGTTTTTTATGAATATTTATGAAGAATCTTTAAAATTCCATGAAGAGAAGAGAGGCAAATATGAAATCAAGCCAACTTGTTCAGTAAATAACGCAAAGGATTTAAGTCTTGCATATACACCTGGAGTTGCAGAACCATGTCGCGAGATACATAAGGATCCTGCAAAAGCTTACATATATACTCGTAAATGGAATACAGTTGCTGTTATTTCTGATGGCACTGCAGTTTTAGGACTTGGAGATATTGGTCCTCTTGCATCTTTACCTGTTATGGAAGGCAAAAGTGTATTATTTAAGGAATTTGGTAATGTAGATGCATTTCCTATAGTTTTAGATACTAAAAATGTAGATGAAATTGTTAATACAATTGTAAATATAGCCCCAAGCCTAGGAGGCATAAATTTAGAAGATATTTCTGCGCCTAGATGCTTTGAAGTTGAAAAGAGATTAAAGGAAAAATTAAATATCCCAGTATTTCATGATGATCAACATGGAACTGCTATTGTTGTTTTATCTGGTTTGCTAAATGCATTAAAAATTGTAAACAAAAAATTAGAAAATATAAAAGTAGTTATAAATGGCGCTGGCTCTGCTGGAACTGCTATCTGCAAGTTATTACTTTCTTCTGGTGTCAAAAACATAGTAATGTGTGATATAGATGGTGTAATAAGCAGAGATAAAGATTTAAGTCATAATATTTACATGCAAGAATTAGCTAATATAACTAATCCAAATAATGAAACTGGTATGCTTAAAGATGCTATTAAAAATGCAGATGTATTTATAGGTGTTTCTGCTCCAAATATAGTTTCAAAAGAAATGGTTAAAACAATGAATAAAGACGGAATAATATTTGCTATGGCTAATCCAACGCCAGAAATATTCCCTGAAGATGCAAAGGAAGCTGGAATTGCAGTAATGGGAACTGGTCGTTCAGATTATCCAAACCAAATAAACAATGTATTAGCTTTCCCTGGAGTATTTAGAGGTGCATTAGATGTAAGAGCTACAGAAATTAATGAAGAAATGAAAATAGCTGCAGCTTTTGCTATTGCAAATGCTATATCTGATGAAGATTTAAATACAGAATGTATAATTCCAAAAGCATTTGATTTAAAGGTTCAATCTTTAGTTGCAGAAGCTGTTAAAGAAGCTGCGATTAAAAGTGGAGTAGCTAGTATTTAATTTTCTATATCTTAACTATTAATTTATATAAAAGGCCTATGAGATTGAATAGTTTCAATTTTGTAGGTTTTTTCTAATATATAAGCATATATATTTTTTACTCACACTCTAAATTGCTAATATTATTTAAGTCTCTGATAAAAGTCAAGAAAATAACTTTATCCACAAAAATTATTTTTAAAGTTATACACAACATTTTCTTTCTTATTTATCCACAATTATTTTAATTATAGTTTTCCACAGTATAAAAATAATTCTTTTATTCACAAAATATTTTTTTTCAAAATAGAAATACTAAAAATTGCATTACCTAAACATACTTAATTATAGACAATACAACAATATTTGAGTACCATAGAATTGAGACACAATCAAAAAAGTAACAAGTCCATGTGCCTAATAATAATCCTAATTAGGAGTGAGCGAAATGAATGAATTATTAATACCTATAAGTAATAATGAATTTGAAAATAAAGTGGATATAAGATTTAATAATATATTGCAAGGTTTTGATTTGTTTAAAAATTTTACTATCGAAGCTATAAATATAGAAAATGGAGAAAATAAAATCATTAAATTTATAGAAAATATCTTTGAAGAAAACAATTGTGAGGCTTATGTAGATTTTTATATAAATAAAATTTCAGATGAAGATAAATATAAATTAATGTCATTGGTTCCCGATGAAGATAAGAATATACTAAAAGTGCATTTAAATGCTGAACTTCATGATGGAGTTTTCTATAAATTAAATAATAAAGCTCTCGTTCCATTTTTAGTTCGTTTAAACACAAGAGAAATTTTCTTTGTTACCTTTTATTTTATCAATAAGCCTATTACTATATGGGGAAATTACGGTATGAAGTTTCCTTGTTTCTTTAATACCGAGAAGGATTTTGATTTTTATTATAACTTATCGAACTTTTTTGGCTTTCAAATTATTTAATAAAAAATTAAATGGATATCAAAACTTGTTATAAAAACATTTTTACATATCCATTTAATTTTATTATTTTTGCATGCTCTTAGACTTTTCTGCACACTTATCAATAGCTTGTATAATAGTATTTCTAAATCCTAGTTTTTCTAATTCAACAACGGCATCAATTGTAGTTCCTGCTGGTGAGCAAACCATATCCTTTAATTCACCTGGATGTGTTCCTGTTTCAAGAACCATTTTTGCAGAACCTAATACACTTTGCGCTGCCATCTTATAAGCTTTAGCCCTAGGAATTCCTAATTTTACTGCTCCATCTGCCATTGCTTCTATAAACATAAATACATATGCAGGAGATGATCCACATAAAGCTGTAAATCCATGAAAATCTTTTTCATCTAATTGAACACATTCCCCAAAACTTTCAAAAATTTTAAAGCAATACTCTAATTCTTCTTTACTTATGTTTTTATTTGGACATACTGCTGACATTGCTTGCCCTACAAGTGCTGGTGTATTTGGCATAGTTCTAATTATCTTAAAATCATCTCCAAGCCATTCCTCCATATTCTTAATAGAAATCCCTGCTGCTACCGTAACAATTAATTTATCTTTAGTTAACTCTGATTTAATTTCATCTATTATTGCTTTATACATAAAAGGCTTAACAGCTAAGATTATAATCTCAGCTTCTCTAGCAACAACCTTACTATCTAAAGTTGCTATTACTTCAAATTGTTCTTCTAATTTCTTTGCAGATGATTCAGTTTTAGTAGAAATTATTATGTTGTCAGCTTTTAGAAATCCTGATTTAATCAATCCTCCGACCATAGAACTTCCCATATTTCCGCAACCTACAAATCCAACTTTTTTACTCATATCATAACCTCCATTTTTAATTTTATTATTACAAATTGAAATTTTATGCTTTTATATAAATATTTTAAATTTAATCCACCATAATCATAGGATAGCTTGTATTAAAAACTCACAAACTACAATTAAATATGAAAGGAGGAATATATGTGAAAGATAATTCTTTAATATATAATAATTCTTTAATAAAACGAAAAGACTTTATTACCAGCATTTTATATTCTGATACTACAGAACAACTTCCAACGTTTCAAATTAAAGAAACTCCAGAATTCTATTGTATAAATATAGATTCATTCTATGGCAATAAACACATATTAGAAATATCTTATAAAAATAACTTTTTAATATTAAAAATAAAATTCAAAAACGCTCTAAAAAGCTCTTTACCAGAAAGAATATTTTATTTATCAAACATTGATTTGAACAATATTTTACTTCATGATTATAAGCACAACGTAAAATTAATAATTCCAATAATTTCTTAGTTTTTATTTAATAAGAATTATATGCAACTTTTATTAAATAATCATGTTACTAGAAAGATTAAAAGATATAAGAAATATATAAGCTTTAAAACCTTAATTTCTTATATCTGTCTCCTAGTATTATCTCTAATTTATTAAAACTTTATTCTCTATGCATTACATCTAAATTTCCAAACTTACTATATTGTCCAAGCCAAGCAAGCTTTGCAGTTCCCACTGGACCGTTTCTTTGTTTGGCTATTATACATTCTCCGATATTTTTATCTTCTGTTTCTTTGTTGTAGTATTCATCTCTATACAGAAACATAACTATATCTGCATCTTGTTCTATAGAACCTGATTCTCTTAAATCTGATAACATTGGTCTATGGTCTGCTCTTTGCTCAGGTGCACGCGATAATTGCGATAATGCTATTACTGGACACTCCATTTCTTTAGCTAGTGCTTTAATAGATCTAGATATTTCAGATACTTCTTGTTGCCTATTATCAGTAGAAGATCCTCCCGACATAAGTTGTAAATAGTCTATAACAATTAAATCTATTCCATACTCCATTTTAAGTCTTCTACACTTTGATCTCATTTCCATAACAGTCACACCAGCACTATCATCTATATAAATTTTTGCCTTTGAAAGCGGGCCTGCTGCCATAGCAATATTCTCCCAATCTTTATCTTCCAAAGTTCCCGTTCTAAGTTTAAGCATATCAACATTTGCTTCTGAACAAAGCAATTTATATGCTAATTGTTCCTTAGACATTTCCAATGAGAATATTACAACACTTCTATGATCCCTAAGAGCTGCATGTTCTGCTATATTTAAAGCGAATGTTGTTTTTCCCATTGAAGGTCTGGCTGCAATTAATATCATATCTCCGCTTTGAAATCCGGAAGTTTTTGCATCTAAGTCGGTAAATCCAGAGCTAACTCCAGTAGTTTCACCTTTATTATTAAAGAGTTTCTCTATTTGTGCAAATCCTCTTTCTAATACATCACTTAATGGTTCAAAATCCTTTGATGTTCTTTTTTCAGCTATGTTGAATATTTTCTTTTCTGCGACATCTATAACATTTTCCACTTGACTTTGATTATTATAACTTTCTTCAATTATTGTAGTTGATGCCTTAATAAGCTTTCTTAAAGTAGACTTATCAGAAACAATCTTTATGTATGCACTTAAATTCGCAGTAGTCGGTACAGAAGAACTTAATTCTGTTATATATGTTACTCCACCAGCTCTTTCAAGCATATCAGTACTCTTTAAATGTTCCAATAAAGTTAATAAATCTATTGCTATATCATTTCTAAACATCTCTAATATAGTTTTATATATTACCTTATGCCCATCTCTATAAAAATCCTCTTCGTCTAAGCCTTCCAATACTTTTGCAATGGCATTCTTGTCTATAATCATAGATCCTATTACTGATTGTTCCGCTTCTATGCTTTGAGGTAAACTTCTCATAACTGATGTTTCCAAGTTTTATTCCTCCCCTCTAACTATCAGTTGACAGTTATCTTTTAAATATGCCTTATCATATGTAATTTTATTCATTCTAATTCTATCATTTACTAGTCATAAAAAAAAGCCTCCTAATTATTAAGGAGGCTTATTTTTAAATATGCCTAATTGAATGCAATATCCATAAGCTCTTCTATTGATTCTATACTTTTAACTTGGATATCTTCCGTTTTTAATGGAATTTCCTTTTCATTATCTTTTGGAATTAAAACAAGTTTTATTCCCATTCTTCTAGCACCATATATCTTTTCAAATATTCCACCAACTGGTTTGACTTTACCTTGAAGTGATATTTCCCCTGTAATTGCTATATCTTGTCTTATCGGTTTATTCAATAATGAACTTATTATACAAATGGTAATAGCAGCTCCTGCTGAAGGTCCATCTATTTTTCCTCCACCAATAACATTAACATGAATATCATAATCTTTAATATCCTTATCTGTTAAACTTCTAATAACTGATGCTGCATTAAATACAGAGTCCTTAGCCATGGTTCCAGCTGTATCATTAAATCTAACCACACCAGTTCCCTTTTTCTTTGCTGGGAAAATAGCTGCTTCAATCTCTATTGTAGATCCTAAAAATCCACTTACACCTAATCCATAAACACGACCTATTTCTCTTTTATTAATATTTGTCAATCTTTCAAATGGAGTATATCGTCCAATTGATATTACCTCATCTAAGTCTGATAATTTTATTTCTAAATCCTCTACGAACTCTTTGTTACAATGTAACGCATATCCATATGTATCAGTTAATATATTTACAGCTTTTCTACCTTCAAAAGTATAATTACTAATTTTTTGTGCAACACCATCTTCTAATCTAACATTTAGTTTTGTTGCAGCATCTTCTACTATAAGTGTTATATCCTTTGAAGAAAGTGGTTCAAAATATACTTCTGTACATCTTGATCTTAAGGCTGGATTTATTTCACTTGGGCTTCTAGTTGTAGCTCCAATTAAAACGAAATCTGCTGGTGCCCCATTATCAAAAAGGTATTTGATATATTTAGGAGTCATCTCGTCATCAGGATCATAATATGATGATGAAAATTCAACTCTCTTATCTTCTAAAACTTTTAACAGTTTATTTTGAAGCATAGAATCCAATTCTCCTATTTCATCTATAAACAATATTCCCCCGTGAGCTTCAGTAACCAATCCTAGCTTTGGTTCAGGTATTCCAACCTCTGCTAAATCCCTTTTACTTCCTTGATATATCGGATCATGTACTGAACCCAATAGTGGATTTGTTATTTCTCTAGGATCCCATCTTAATGTAGTTCCATCAACCTCAACGAATTTAGATTTATCATCAAATGGTGTATACGAAAGCTTCTTTACTTCATCTAATGCAATTCTAGCTGCTGTAGTCTTTCCAACTCCAGGTGGTCCATATAATATTATATGTTGTGGATATGGTGATGAAAGTTTTGATATTAACGATTTAATAGCCCTCTCTTGGCCAACTACTTCACCAAAATCAGTGGGTCTTAGAAAGCTCATAATATTCTTACTTGTAGTTCTGCTATCTAATTCTATTAAATTATTTAATTTATTAACAGTTTTCTTATTTTCAGTACCCTTTTGCTTGTTTATAACTGAAAGTCTAACTTCATCTATGTACTTTTCTTGTTTCTCCATAATAGATTTTTCAACTTGAGATTCAATCTTATTTTGAACATACCTCTTAGCTAACTCATTAGAAATCAATCTTACAGTTTTATTTATAGCTTCTTGTAATTCGTCTTTTTTAGGTGTAATCTTCAAATCCTTACCTTCAGCTAAGATAGTATTTAACGCAAAAACCTTCTCGCAAAGATTTGATGATTGTATACATTTATCTAATTTGAATCTAACTGTTCTAGCTCTAAATGCACCTTTATCAAGGACATTTTTAGTTATAGAAAATAATGCTTCTATTTGTGATTCTAAAGATAAATTTCCTGTAATAATTTCCTGTAATAGGTCTACATTATCATATGAATTCAAAATTAATCCTCCTTATCCTTGTGGAACAATAATTACCTTCATTTTAGTACTAACTTCTGGATATAGTTTAACCTCTATTTCATATCCACCTGCTAATTTTATTGTATCCATAACAATTTTCTTTTTATCTATTTCAATTTTATACTGTGCTTTAATTAATTCAGCAACATCCTTACTAGTAATAGCGCCAAATAATTTTCCACTTTCTCCTGCCTTAGCTTTTATTGTTATTTCTTTTCCCTTTAACTCTCCAGCTAACTTTTGTGCTGCTTCAAGCTCAGCTAATTTTTGTTTTCTTTCATTTTCTTTTTTGTTATTTAAAATATGCATGTTTGAATCGTTAGCTTCTTGTGCTAATTTCCTTGGAAATAAAAAATTTCTTGCATATCCATCTGATGCTTCAATAACATCACCTTTTTTACCTATTTTCTTAACATCTTGTAATAATATAACTTTCATATCTATTCACCTATCCTTAAATAATTTTTCATTGCTTCTTTTAATTCACAAATAACCTCTTCAATTGTCTTATTTGTCATCTTACCTCCAGCAATATTCATATGTCCACCGCCGCCTAGTGCTTCTAAGACAACTTGAACATTAATATCTCCAACTGATCTTCCACTGATGTATATATCATTATTTATTTCCCCTAAAACAAAACTCACAGAAATTCCTGATATATTTAATAACTCATCAGCAGCTTTTGCTATAATTACAGTATCTATGTTTTTAGGTGTTATTGCAATAGCAGTATTGTCATTTACTTCTGCTGATTTTATTGTTTCTGCAATAAGTAAATAATCTTCTAAATCATCAGTAAACATTTTTTTTATTTCAATTGGATCTGCACCCAAAGACTTCAAGAATGATGCAGCATCAAAAGTTCTAACTCCTGTTTTAAAAGAAAAACCTTTAGTATCCATAAAAATACCTGCAAGTAGTCCTTCTGCTTCTGTTCTTGATAAATTAGGCTTATCAACCATATACTGAATGATCTCCGTAACCATTTCAGAAGTAGATGATGCATATACTTCTATATAATTTAATATATCTTGTTCTATCATATCAGGACTTCTTCTATGATGATCTATTATAACCTTTCTTTCTGCCTTATCTACTAATTGCAAATCAGCAATATAACTCTTATTATGAACATCTACAATAATAACCAATGTTTTACCATCCAATTCATCTCTTGCATCTTCTACAGATATAAATAAATCATCATATTTAGATTCTTGGTTTAATTTATTTAAGTAATAGTCAATGGCATTAGTATCATTATCTAATACAATATTACAAGTTTTCCCTAGTTGTTTAACAACACTAGCTAATCCAACTGCTGATCCGAAACAATCCATGTCAGGATTTTTATGTCCTATAATATATACTTTACTACTTTCATAAATTAATTCACCTAAAGCTCTAGCAATAACCCTTGCCTTTACTTTAGTTCTTTTTTCTATCTCTTTCGTATTACCGCCAAAGAACTTTATGTCATTATTAGTTTTGACCACAACTTGATCTCCACCTCTACCTAATGCTAATTCTTTTGCTATATTAGCATTATTGTAATTTTCTAAAGGAGACATTCCACCTTTTCCTACACCTATACTTAATGTAACTTCAATGGAATTACCTTTATCAATTTTTGAAATTATTTCTATTATATTGAACTTTTGTTTTATCTCATCTTCAATATATTTATCTTGAATAGATAACACATACTTATTAGTATCGTATCTTTTAATCATTGCTTTCAAATTATTAGCATATGAATTTATAGTTCTTTCTATTTCTGCGACCAAAAGAGGCCTGTTATTTTCATCAGTTTTGTCTAATGCTTCAGTAAAATTATCTACTTCTATTAACATTACACCTTCCTGAGTAGTTTCATAATCAATAAGTTTTGTTATATCATTAAAAGACAGTAAGTATAAATACTTTTTATTTTTTTTTTCAATTAAAGTAGCATATACATCATATAATTTACCGTTAAGGTTTAACCTTTGATGTAAATTGTCCTCATGCTTTAGTACATTATCTAAATTTAATCCTCTAGTTATACTTAAGATATTTTTTTCTGAATCTTCTTCATTTGATTTCAATGTATTGAATAAATTATTATGCCATACTAATTCTCCATCTTCTTTTATTAAAGCCAATGGATAAATAATTCTTAATGCATTTCCTGATATTCCATT
Organism: Clostridium beijerinckii; assembly: GCA_003129525.1. Classification (NCBI taxonomy): domain Bacteria; kingdom Bacillati; phylum Bacillota; class Clostridia; order Eubacteriales; family Clostridiaceae; genus Clostridium; species Clostridium beijerinckii. Next base: position 971,067 of record CP029329.1, read on the forward strand.
ATTTATGCTTTTTATAAATTCATTATTATCGTTTTCTTTTTCACAATAATAATTTAGCTGGTGATAATTATATGTCAAATAGATTACAATAACAACTATACCTATTCCTGTATAATTATATAAGAATAATATTGTTAAAATGGCAATTAATAATCCCGGCTTAAGCAAACTTTTAAACATAGTTATCCAATTCATAAAAAGCCTCCTAAGATATATTTAATCTCTTCTATTGTTAATATAACGTTTTAGTTTACTTAAGCTTTTACCTTCTTTTTCAACCTGATCCTCAGCCCTTATTCCCAAATCTAATTTTGATTTTATAACATGATCTATATCTAAAAATGAATATCCTAGTTTTTCTCCTAAGATATATAATATTATTATAGCACCTGAAATGCAATCTAAGATAGAATCACGTGCTACATTATTTCCTTTTGTTAGAAGTCTAAAAAACTCTCCAATTATGCAAAGAAGTTGTGCTTTCAAATCTTCTATAATCTTAATATTAGTCATTATATTAAAATTGTCTTTTCTCATCATAGTCATATCACCTCTCTCAAAACCCTTGTATTCTTATTTTAAATTTTTTTTATAAGTATTGCAAGAATTTATATATTTTTTACTATATTTTACCATATTTTAAAGAGATATGCCTACTATTTATATTTTTTTATATTAAAAAACCCCTGATTTCTCAGGGGTATAATAATTATTACCTTTATTCAGTTGTAAATGGTAATAATGCTATGTTTCTTGCTCTCTTGATTGAACCTGTTAATTCTCTTTGATGCTTAGCACAAGTTCCAGAAATTCTTCTAGGAAGAATCTTTCCTCTTTCTGTAACATATTTTCTAAGCTTATTTATATCTTTATAGTCGATAAATTCAGACTTATCTGAACAAAAAGCACAAACTTTCTTTCTAGTTCTTCTCATTCTACCGCCTGGTCTTCTACTATTGTTACCTTCTTCTCTCATCTTATTCCCTCCTTACCTTAATTTTAGAAAGGCATATCTCCATCATCTACAGGAGTTATATCCTCTTCAAAGTTTCCACCACCAAATGTATCATTTGCCGGTGCTGAATATTCATTGCTATTACTAAAACTATTTCCTGATGAATTGTTGCTTCCTTTACTTCCTAGGAATTCAACTCCACCGAATTGATCTGCTACAACTTCAGTAACATATCTCTTAGTTCCGTCTTTAGCATCATAACTTCTGGTTTGGATTCTACCGCTGATAGCAACTTGGCTACCTTTACTCATGTAATTAGCAGTACTCTCAGCTTGCTTACCCCATACTACTACGGGTACAAAATCTGCTTCTCTTTGACCAGTTTTTGTGTTATATTTATCAATTGCTAACGTTAAGGTTGTTACTGCTGCTCCACTTCCTGGAGTAAATCTTAGTTCTGGATCTTTTGTTAATCTTCCAATTAGAACTACTTTATTCATTTACAACACCACCTTATACTTGTTCAGTTACAATGATATGTCTAATAACACCATCTGTTATTCTGAATACTCTATCTAACTCTTTTGGTAATTCAGGGCCAGCAGTAAAGCTAAATAAAGTATAAAAACCTTCACCAACTTTTTTAATTTCATAAGCAAGTTTTCTCTTACCCCAGAAATCAACATTATCTACTGTTCCTCCACCATTTTCTATAACACCCTTAAATTTTTCGATGTTAGCTTTAACAGTTTCATCATCAAATAATGGGCTTAATATAAATATAGTTTCGTACTTTCTCATTAATTTCACCTCCTCCCCTCGGACTAACGGCTATGCTTTGCACAGCAGGGATTTCAATTTATGATTATATCATTCAACAGAAGTAAAATCAAGTCATTTCTTTAATTTTCTCCATTAATCACTATTTTTTTTGCTTCCTTTTTAAATTTCCCTCTAGGAATCATTACAATTCTTCCACATCCGGTACATTTTATTTTTATATCCGCACCAACTCTTATTATCTCAAATTGATTTGAACCACATGGATGTTGCTTTTTCATTTCTACTATATCACCAAGATTAAAATTTTCTATCATTTATTATCACTCATTTCTATATTTCATTAAATAATTGAGTCTTAGAATAAGGCATTTCTATTTTATTTTTATCTAATGTTAATTTTATTACTTTCCTAAGTTGATTTTCCATCTTCCATTGATTAAGTGGTTTAGCTTTACCTGTTACCCTTATTGTAACACTCGATATTCCTAATGCTATAATTCCTGAAACTTCTATAGGCTCACTTATATACTCTTCATTTTCAATTTTAAAATCCTCACAAGTACTTTCAATAATGCCAATTACCTTTTCCATATCTTCTTCATAAGAAATATTTACATCTACTACAAATCTTATGTCATTTCTCGAATGATTAGTTACACCAATTATAGAACCATTAGGGATAGAATGAATATCTCCAGTAAAGTCTCTAATTACAGTAGTTCTAATTCCTATACTTTTGACAATCCCATTAAAGCTGCCTAACGTTACATGATCTCCAACCCCAAATTGGTTTTCAAATAAAATAAAAAATCCATTAATTAAGTCTTTTATCAAACTTTGTGCACCAAGTCCAACAGCAATTCCACCTATACTTGCAAATGTGAATGATATTTCTCCAAATAAAAATGATACTATTATAGCTATTCCTACAAAGTATACTGAATAATTTAAAACACTTTTTAATACTTCTCCTAATGTTTTTGCTCTTTGAGAATCTAATGAAATCATTGCGTTACTCTCAATTTGTTTTTCAACAAACTTTTTTATTAGATGCTTTCCAATTTTTATAGAAAAATACATTGCTATTATTACAAGAAGTATTTTTAAGCCTTTATTTACAAATGATTCCAATAATTTCACACTAATTAAATTCCCAATATTCAATTGATTATCCTCCATTTATAATTTTATTAAATAATTCTTATACACATACAATTCCATTTTCTATTTTTCAACTAAAATATATCCGACATTGTCCCTATGATATGCATTTTTATATTCTAATATATCGTTATTTATTATTAAATCTAATTCTTCTTTTTTATCTATTCGAACACATATTCCACAGCTCATTGTTATAGCTGTTGGTGTTGGCATTATTTTAAAATTAAAACTTAGTTTATCCAATTTCTTTTCTGCCGACATTGCATCGTATGTATTCTTGAATACTATTATATAATAATTCATGTTTGCATCACCCCTTATAATCTTATGTTATAATCTATATTATATAGTTTTTTTTCATTTTATAAAGACAAGAATATGTTTATAATTAAAAACTTCTAAAATTTAATGAAAAAAAATTTTTTTTATCTTATAATAATATACAAATGCAATTAAAAGGAGAATACTATGTTTTCAGTATTTATTATATTTAAGGCTATATTAGTAGGTTTTTTTACAGGCTTTGTAGCTTCTATTCCATTAGGTCCTTCTGGTCTTGAATCTGTTAGTCGTTCACTATCTAAGGGATTTAGAGAAGGATTTAAAGTATCTCTTGGTGCCGTTTCTGCTGATATTGTATATATAATAATTATAAATTTAGGTTTATTTACTGTATTTACCAAAAATTCCAGGTTCCACAGTTTGTTTTGGGTTGTGTCAGGAATTGTTTTAATTTTATCTATTAAAATATCATCTAAATCTAAAAATTTAGATTTAAAATTAGAGAAATCAATTAATAGACATTCTTCAAATGGATTTTTAACTGGATTTTTAATAACATTTTTAAATCCAACTACTCCATCATTATGGATTGCGTTAAGTGGAACTGTATTTAATGTTTGGAAGCATCACGGGAGAACATTTTTTATGTTTTCAATTTTTTCAATGATAATTGGAAGTATAAGTTGGTTCTGTGTCCTTAATTTCTTAGTAAGTAGAGGTTTAAAAAAATTAAATCCTAATTTTGCAAACACCACAACAAGGTTTTTAGATTATTTCCTTTTTGCATTGGGGATAATATTTATTATTTTAGGATGTTATAATTTTATTTTTTAGAGGTGAGTAATGGAAGTTTATTTAGATAATTCCTCAACAACTTTTCCTAAACCAAAGCAAGTTGTTGATAGTATGTATAATTATATGCTTAATATAGGTGGTAATGCTGGACGTGGAAATTATAGTAACTCTCTCCAAAGTAATCGCTATCTATATGATGCAAGAGAAATTATTTGTGACTTTTTTGGATATGATTCTCCTAGTAATGTTATTTTTACAAGTAATGTTACTATATCTTTAAATATATTAATTAAAGGTATATTGAAACCTGGAGATCATGTAATAACTTCTTCAATGGAACATAATTCTGTCATTAGACCACTTTTTTCATGTAAAGAACAACTTCAAATTAAATTAGATATATTAAAAGCAAATCCCTTTGGATTTGTTAATATAAATGATTTGAAAAGTAAAATTAATTGTAAAACAAAATTAGTTATAATAACTCAGGCATCAAACGTTACAGGTTCAATTCAAGACATACAAGGTATAGGAAAAATGTGTAATGATAATAATATATTTTTCATTGTTGATTCTTCTCAAGGTGCAGGCGTCTTAGATCTTAATATGAAAGATGTAAAAGCTAATGCAATAGCTTTTACAGGTCATAAAAGCTTATTAGGACCACAGGGCATTGGAGGTTTTATATTAGATTCTAAATTCAATTCATGTTGCTCTAGTCTGCTACAAGGTGGCACTGGAAGCCTTTCTTCCTCTCTGAAGCAGCCTGATTTCTTGCCAGATAAATTTGAATGTGGAACTCATAATCTTCCAGGTATAGTTGGATTAGCTGAGGGAATTAAATACATAAATTCTATTGGCCTAAATACTATATATGAACATAATAATTATTTAATAAAGTATTTATTAAACGGCTTATTAAGCATTGATGGAATAACTGTTTATGGAGACTTATCTGGAGAGATGTTAACTACATGTATATCTATAAATATCGACTCTTTAGATTCTTCAGAAGTTGGATACAATCTTGAATGCAATGGTATTAAAACTAGATGTGGTTTGCATTGTGCTCCTTTAGCACATAGAACTATAGGTTCTTATCCCAATGGTACTGTAAGATTAAGCATAAGTTATTTTACATCTAAAGAGGAAATTGACTATACACTCCTGATTTTAAATAAAATTGCCAATCATAAAAAAATTCAATTAAGATAACTTCATAATTAAATTTTCATATTTAATCATGAATAAAACCTCCTTTATTGGAAATAAATCTAATAAAGGAGGTTTATTTATGTGTGAAGGCTTTTCTATAGATGCATTATCAATTAATTCATCTATTAAAATTAAAAATTATCTATTAAAAGAATTAAATCCAATAATAGCTCAAAATAGACCAATTATATTTGTTTGCATCGGAACTGACAGGTCTACTGGTGATTCCCTTGGGCCCTTGGTTGGATACAGATTAAAATACTTATCTAAAAATAATATTCATATTTATGGAACATTAGAGCATCCAATCCACGCAAATAATATTGTGGAATCATTAGATGAAATTAGATTTAATTTTGTTAATCCATATATAGTTGCAATTGATTCATGTTTAGGTTGCTTAAATAATATTGGTAAAGTATTTATACAAAAGAAGGCTCTTTTGCCTGGTTTGGCAATGAATAAATCACTCCCTTCGGTTGGGGAAATGAGCATAACTGGTATTGTTAATATATCAGGAACCTTTGAATTTTTAGTCTTACAAAACACTAGATTATATACTGTAATGACTTTAGCTGATGCAATTTCTAAAGGAATATCCTATTTTATTATGAAAAGTTTAGATACCCCTCATTCAACTGCTAAAAATTTATTAATGTGAAATACTAAGATTTTATTCCATAGTTATAATTTCTATATTTCCTTTCAAGATTTATTTATCAGAGATGGCATAAAATTGTTTCACGTGAAACAATTTTACATTAGGTTATTTGAATGTTTACTATTGATTAAAAAATAATAGAGTGCCCAAAAATGGCACTCTATATAAAATGAAAATTTTATTTATTATCTTTATTTGACGCTTCATTTAAAACGTATAATTCTTCTTCTGAAAGGTCGTATCTTGATATTCCTTTATCAATTGGTTTAGCATAAGTTGTGCTCTCTTGCCTACCATATATACCAGTTAAAATTACTCCATCATTTTTATCATCTAGCATTGCTATAGAAAAACTCAAATCACTTCCAACGTTCTCAAACGCTTTATATCTCATAATAGCTACTTTTTGAATGCAATCTTTTATTTTTATCTCTAATCTTTCACATTCTTTTAGTGCTTTTTCAGAATTTTGCTTCGCATCTTCAATACTATTTAACCTATCTAGTAGCATTTCTTCTAAATTACTATTACTAGTTCCCCTCATTAACTTTTTATATCTATTTTCGACTCTACCTACTGCTTTAAACAAAACTATTACCATTATAAATAATAATATGATTATGATGACCATTCCAACTATCAAATATGGTATTAGCTCATTGATTGTATTAATTAGTATATTCAATCCCTTGTCATTCCTTTCACAATTGTTTCACGTGAAACATTACATATTAATAATATCTAATATTCTTTGTAAATCTTCTTCTGAATAATATTCAATTTCTATTTTTCCTTTATTCTTCTTAGCTGAAACATTTACTTTAGTTCCGAAATAATTTTGAAGTTGATTTTTTATTTCCTTATAATACGGATTTAATTCATTAATATTATCATTAATATTATCTTCTTCTTGTTCATTAACTTTCTTTATCAGTCTCTCCAATTCCCTAACTGATAACTTTTCATCAATTACCTGTTGTGCTAATTCATACTGCTTTTGTTTATCACTGATAGCAAGGAGCACTCTTCCATGACCTTCTGTAAGAATACTCTCAATTATGTATTGTTGAACTCTTTCATCTAAATTTATCAACCTCATTGTATTAGCAATTGCTACTCTTGATTTGCCAATTCTTTTACTTAATTCCTCTTGTGTTATCTTAAAATCATTTAGCAACTTCCTAAAAGCTAGCGCCTCTTCAATTGGGTTTAAATCTTGACGCTGAATATTTTCTATTAATGAAATCTCTAATATATCCCTATCACTTAGTTCCATTATGACTGCAGGTATTTCTTTTAATCCGACCATCTTAGCAGCTCTCCATCTTCTTTCTCCAGCTACTATAATATATTGATCCTCCATATACTTCCTTAAAATCAAGGGTTGAATTATACCATGAGTTTTTATAGATTCTGCTAATTCCGCTATTTTTTCTGAATCAAACAGTTTTCTTGGCTGTTCTTCATCACTTTTAATTTTATTTATTGAAATTAATATATTATCATTTTCTTCTCTAAACTCTTCAGTTTCTTCAGGTATTAGTGCACCTAATCCCTTTCCTAAAGTGAATTTTTTTGCCATCTTATCACCTACTGCCTTTTTAAAAATTCTTTAGTTAATTTTACGTAGGCTTCTGCACCTTTACATTTCTCATCATATAGCATGATTGGTAATCCAAAACTTGGTGCTTCAGCTAGTCTTATATTTCTTGAAATGGTTGTTTCATAAACTTTATCCTTGAAATATTTTTGAACTTCTTTTAAAACTTCATTGCTGAGATTTGTTCTATAATCAAACATAGTCATTAGAACACCTTCAATCTCTAACTTTTTATTAAGTGATTTTTTAACTAATTGTATAGTATTAACTAATTGACTAACACCTTCAAGTGCATAAAATTCACATTGAATTGGAATCAAAACAGAATCAGCACAAGTCAGTGCATTTATTGTTAATACTCCTAAAGATGGTGGACAGTCAATAAATACATAATCATATTCATCTTTAACTTCATTTAATTTATCTTTTATTATATTTTCCCTGTTGTTTTTATTAATAAGTTCAACTTCAGCTCCTGCAAGTTCCATAGTTGAAGGTGATATAAATAAGTTTTGAACTAGATCACTCCTTACTATTGAATCCTTAATGGGAGTTTCTGAAATTAAAACATCATAAATGGATAAATCCAAATTATTCTTATCTAATCCCAATCCACTTGTTGTATTTCCTTGAGGATCTATGTCTATAGTTAAAACCTTATAACCTTCCATTGCTAAATACGCGCATAAGTTTATATTAGTAGTTGTCTTTCCAACTCCGCCTTTTTGATTAAAAATACAAATTGTTTTCATAGTATGAACGTCCCCCCTTTCCCATATTAATATTATATATAGTTTTTTAATATAATAAAAGAATTATGTTCTAAAAAACATAATTAATACAACTTTATCTTATTAAAAATGCATTTTTTAAACTTATTTATACCATATAATGTAAAATACATTATTAAACTATAAATGAGCATTTTTTTAGTTATTTATATTTAGTTATTTCATGATTTTACACATAATCAAAATTAAGGCTACATTATTGTAACCTTAACTTTTACTACTTTAATTTACCATTTAATTTTATTTTTTTACTTTGGGAATTTTAACTGTTACCTCTATAAAATCAACTTCATCTTTATAAGTATATTCCGCTGGTATATCAAACTTTTGTAACACTTGTTTAATTGTATTTACATATAATTTTGCTGGTAAAACACTTTTTATATTTCTTTTTCCCTTATTCTTTAATTGTTCCCCTGCTAATTTAAGTAATTCTCCATTAATAAGCTCTTCTGTTTTTTTTACATTTAACCCATACTTTATTACTTTTTGAACAATTACTAATTGCAATTCTTTGTTTGGAACAGTAAGCAATGCTCTTGAATGTCTTTCTGTTAATTTGTTTTTCAAACATATTTCTCTAACTTCTGGGGGTAATTTTAATAATCTTAATTTATTAGCAATTGTAGATTGCTTTTTTCCCATTTTTTTTGCCAGTTCATCTTGTGTGAAATTATGATCGGTAATCAAATTATAATATGCTTCTGCTTCCTCAAAATAATTTAAATCTTCTCTTTGCAGATTTTCTAATAAAGCTATTTGTGCTGACTCAGAATCTGTTATGTCGATAACATTACAAGGAACTGTTTCTAGGTTAGCTAATTTGGCAGCTCTAAGTCTTCTTTCTCCAGCTACTAGTTCAAAGATTTCTCCTCTCTTCCTTACTGTAAGTGGTTGAATTATTCCATATTGCTTAATTGATTGTGATAATTCTTCAATTGCTTCTTCATTAAAATATTTACGTGGTTGATAAATATTTGGAATCACTTCGTCTGTATTGATTTTAACTATTTCATTATTCATGTTCCCAACCCATCCCTTATTAAAATACTGTGACATATTCACTTGATACTACTTACATTTATTCTACTATGACTATATTTTTCCTCTTTATTTTATTATAAATTAATTTATATAATTATCTTCACATTATTTTACATATTATTTCAGTGGATTTTTAGTTATTGATCCTGCTTTTCTTGGATATGTCTTAGAACATATTCCTATTTTCTTTACTACAACTAAATTATGTCTTAGTTCCGTGTCCTCAATATTGACCTCACAAATATCTATCAATTGTCCACCAAGAATTTTAATTGCGCCTTCGCTATCTTTGATTTCTTGGTCAACTGACGGTCCTTTTAACGCAATGAAATTTCCACCAATTTTTACGTATGGTAAACATAATTCAGATAATACACTCATATTGGCAACTGCTCTAGATGTTGCTATATCGAACTTTTCTCGTAATTTACGGTCTCTTGCTCCGTCCTCTGCTCTTGAATGAATTGTTGTTACATTAGATAGTCCTAGCTTATTTATAACAGTATTTAAAAAATTAATTCGCTTATTTAAAGAATCTAATAGTGTAACTTTTATATCATCTTTCATAATAGCAATTGGTAATCCTGGGAATCCTGCACCTGTGCCAACATCTATTAACGTATTAGCACTTTTTAATTCATCTCTTTTAAATGCTTTTATACAATCTATAAAATGCTTCTTAATTACTTCTTCATCCTCTATTATAGCTGTTAAATTTATATTTTCATTCCACTCTTGAAGAAGTTTCATATAAATTATAAATTTTTCATATTGTTCTTTTGATAGCTGTAAACCAACATCTTCTGCTGATTTAGACATTAAATCATAAAAATCCATAAATCCTCCATTACTAATTAAGATTGTTTATTATAATGATGTTCAAGATAAATAAGTAGAACTGAAATATCAGCTGGTGATACACCAGAAATACGTGATGCTTGCCCTATACTAATTGGTTTGATATTATTTAGCTTTTGCTCAGCTTCTGTCCTCAACCCTTTAATATGGCTATAATCAATATCGTTAGGCAATAACTTCTTTTCAAACTTTTTAAACTGAGACACTTGTTCAAGTTGACTCTGAATATATCCCTCATATTTTGTAAGTATATTAATTTGTTCTCCAACATCATCAGGTAATTGTGGTCTTTCAGTATCTAATTCTGCTAAATCAAAATAATTTAATTCTGGCCTTTGCATCAATTCATAAAAACTAGTAGGTTTTCTTAATCCTGCTGAATTTAATGAAAGTAAAAATTCATTTACTTCTTTTTTATTTGTTACTTTTAATTTTTTTAATCTCTCTAATTCATTTTCAACGTTTTGTTTCCTTGTTAAAAATCTAGTGTATCTTTCTTCTGTGACTAATCCAATCCCATGCCCCATATCAGTTAATCTAAAATCAGCATTGTCTTGCCTTAATAGCAATCTATACTCTGCTCTAGATGTCATCATTCTATATGGTTCATTAGTTCCCTTAGTCACTAAATCATCTATTAAAACTCCTATATAAGCATCAGAACGAGTCAATATTAATGGCTCTTGGTCTTTAACTTTTAATGCAGCATTTATCCCCGCAACTAATCCTTGTGCTCCTGCCTCTTCATATCCCGAACTTCCATTAAGTTGACCTGCTCCATATAACCCCTCAATGTTTTTAAATTCTAGCGTAGGCTTTAACTGTATAGGATCAATTGAATCATATTCAATTGCATATGCAGTTCTCATCATTTCAACATTTTCAAGTCCAGGTAATGTTTTAAGCATATTAATTTGAACTTCTTCAGGTAATGATGAAGAAAATCCTCCTACATACATCTCTAATGTATCAATTCCTTCTGGCTCAATAAATACTTGATGCTGAGGCTTATCTGGAAATCTCATTATCTTATCTTCAACAGACGGACAATATCTAGGTCCTATTCCTTTTATACTTCCATTATAAATTGGTGATCTATCTATATTTTCCCGAATTATTTTACTCGTTTCTTCGTTTGTATAAGTTAAATAACAAGATACTTGTTCCTTTTTTAAATTCTCATTCATAAATGAAAAAGGCACTATCTTATCATCACCCTTTTGTTCTATCATTTTTGAAAAATCTACAGATTTTCTATTTATCCTAGCTGGAGTTCCTGTTTTAAATCTTCTTAATGTAACTCCTAAATTTAATAATGATTGAGACAAATCATTTGCTGGAAATAATCCATTAGGACCTCCACTATATGATACTTCTCCAATAATAATCTTTCCCTTTAAATATGTACCTGTTGCTAGTATTACTGCTTTACATTTAAAAATGGCACCATTTTTAGTAACTACACCTGTTACTTTTCCATCTTCGACATTAAGCTCTGTAACTTCAATTTGTCTTATTTTAAGGTTTTCTTGTTCTTCTAAAATTCTCTTCATTCTAAACTGATAATCCTTCTTATCAGCTTGAGCTCTTAATGAATGAACCGCTGGTCCCTTTGAAGTATTTAACATTCTTGATTGAATAAATGTATTATCAATGTTAATTCCCATCTCTCCACCAAGTGCATCAATTTCCCTAACTAAATGTCCCTTTGCAGTACCACCTATATTAGGATTGCAAGGCATTAGTGCTATTGAATCTAAATTTATAGTACATACTAAAGTATTAAGTCCTAATCTTGATGAAGCTAGTGCAGCCTCACAACCTGCATGACCAGCTCCAACAACTATTACATCAAATTGCCCACCATCATAATTTACTGCCATTGCTTTTACCTACTTTCCTACACAAAATTCACTGAAAATCTTATTTAATAAATCTTCCTCTAATTCATCACCTGTTATTTCACCTAGTGCTTTCATAGCTGCTGTTATATAAATTGATATTAAATCGAGATATTCATTAGCATTAACTCTACTTAAAGCTGTATCGCAATTTTCCAATGCTCTATATAATGCCTGTTTATGCCTTGTATTTGAAATAATTAGACTTTCTGAATTTATTTCTCCATTAAAAAATAAATTCTTAATCTCTCTTTTTAAGTCGTCTATCCCTTTTCCCGTTTTTGCAGATATATCTATCTTATTATTTAGGTTACATACTATTTCTTGTGATACTTTTATATCTAAATCTATCTTGTTTAATAATACTATGTATTTCCTATTCCTTATTTTGTCAATTATAGCTTTATCATCATCATCTATCTCTCTAGATGTATCAAGCATTAATATTATTAAGTCTGCCTCTTCAATCTTTTCTTTTGACTTCTCTACACCTATTTTTTCAACTATATCCTCTGTATCTCTTATTCCTGCAGTATCAGTTATTCTAATAGGTATTCCGTCAAGATTTATATATTCTTCAATCACGTCTCTAGTTGTTCCAGGAACATCTGTTACTATTGCCCTTTTTTCTCTTAATAATGCATTGAGTAACGATGATTTACCAACATTGGGTTTCCCAACAATAACTATATTAATACCATCTCTTATAATTTTTCCTTCATCCGCATTTGATAATAAGTATTTTATCTTTAAAATCGTCTTATCAATACCTTCTTTAATTTGAAGAACTAAATTATCATCAATAATATCTTCATCATCTTCTGTAAAATCAACTGCATATTCAATTAAAGCTAATACATTTAATAAATATTTTCTTAATTCTGCTATCTCTCTTGAAAGTGCTCCATTACTTTGCAACATAGCTGATTTCATTGATAATTCGGTCTTCGCCGTAATTATATCCATAACTGCTTCTGCTTGACTTAAATCTATTCTACCATTTAAAAATGCCCTCTTTGTAAATTCTCCTGGCTCAGCAAGCCTTGCTCCAGCCCTTATAATTTGATTTAATACACTATTAGTTGATACAACTCCACCATGACAATTAACTTCAACTACATTCTCTCCAGTATAACTGCTAGGTGCCTTCATATAACTTATAATAACTTCATCAACTATTTCCTTATTTTCTACATCTACAATATTTCCATACTTCATAGTATATGTTTGCATGTTTTTGACATCATAATTATTTTTAGCTATAAATATTTTACTAGCAATACTTAAAACATTTTCTCCTGAAATCCTAATTATAGCTACACCACCTTCTCCGATAGGTGTTGCTACTGCACATATAGTATCAAATTCTTTCATTTATTGTCCTCCTTTATAAAGAAGAATTTTTTTAGTTAATATAAATTTTAAACTAATATCAATTTTACATAACAAAATTTAATTAGTCAAAATTATATTAAACAAATTTTCTTTTTAAATTTATAAAATTTTAGTTATAAATTTAAAAAGAAAGCCCTAAGGCTTTCTTCTACAACTCTTTTTTTAATTCAACAACTACTTTTCTGAATGGTTCATCGCCTTCACTATACGTATTAACAAAAGCATTTTCTTGAAGTGCAGAATGAATAATTCTTCTCTCGTACGGATTCATTGGTTCTAACTTAAATACCTTCCGTGTCTTCTTAACCTTATTAGCTGTCTTAATAGCAACACCCTTAAGAGTTTCCTCCCTTTTGTTCCTATAATTTTCAGTATCTAGTATAACTTTTTTATGAGGAAGTTCATGTACCTTATTAACTACTAATGAAACTAAATATTGTATAGAATCCAATGTTTCTCCTCTGTAACCAATTATAACACCCATCTTTTCTCCTGATAAATTGATTCTAAGAATATCATTTTCTTCTTTAAAATCTATCTTAGCCTCTATATCCATACAATTAAGTATATTTGCTATAAAAATTTTTGCTTCCTCAATATAATTATATTTATTAGAAACCCTAATTCTCGCTGGCTTAACTCCTATAACATTAAATAAACCCTTTGAACCATGCGTTAAGATCTCAACATTTACCATGTTCTCATCTGTACCTAATTCAATTAAAGCTTTATTTAAGGCTTCTTCAACAGTTTTTCCTTCTACTTCTATTGATTTCATCTGTTAATTCACCACCTCTAATATCAAAGCAAACTTAAATTACTTTTTTATTTATTCTTTTTTTTCTTTTTACTAGCTAAGTTTTTAGGTTCTTCAACCACCATTGCAAATTTTTCTGATTCCATTATAACTTCTTTACTTTTTCTAGAATTAATTTCTTTCATTGCAGGTTTATAATTCAAGAAGTAAGTTTGTATACCTTGAATTACATTACCAACTATCCAATATAAAACCAATATTGATTTAAAGTTTAATGACATAAATCCCATCATTCCTGCCATCATTAAATTCATAGTTCCCATATTCATTCCACCAGGTTGTGATGGAGTAGCTTTAGACATTAAATATGATGGTACATAAGTTGACAATGCAGCTAGAATTGGTAATATGAATAACTTGTCTGGAGCTGCTAAATCTTTAATCCATAAAAATGAAGATCCATCTATCCCCTCTATACCCATAAACACCCAATAAAGAGCCATTAATATTGGTAATGGTAGTAATGATGGGAGACATCCCCCTACCATACTAACATTCTTCTCCTTATATAACTTCATAGTTTCTGCATTTAACTGTTGTGGATCATCTTTATATTTTTCCTGAAGCTTTTTAACTTCTGGTTGAATTTTTTGCATTCCTTGAGTTGATTTTGCAGCCTTGATATTAAATGGTAATATCAATAATCTTATAACCAATGTAAATGCAACTATAGCTAAGACATAGGCTAATCCTTTATCTGATATTCCCATGCTATCATGCATAAAAATATAAAAGTAATTAAATATATTAGCCATAAAATCAATTATACTTTGAAACATTAAAATACATACCTCCTATACCTTACCTTACTGGATCATACCCACCCTTACAAAAAGGATTACATCTTAATATTCTGTAAATTGCCATTATACTACCTTTAAATGCTCCATATTTATTTATAGCATCTAGAGCATATTGTGAACAGGTTGGCGTAAATCTACAGCATGAAGGTCTTCCAGGTGAAATACTTTTTCTATAAAACTTAATTAGACTTATTAGTAGTCTCTTCATTATTATATAAGCCTGCCTTTTTAATTAAATTCTTCATAGACTTTTCTACTTCAAAGTAGCTTTTATCTTTGATAGGATTTCTTGCTATAAAAACAAAATCATATCCTTTTATGATAGAATCATAATTTAATCTAAAGCTTTCACTTATTAATCTTTTACATCTACTTCTAACCACACTATTTCCAACTTTTTTACTTACAGAAACGCCAATTTTATTATAACTATTAAATTTCTTATCTTTATTTCTTTTATTCTTTAATATATACATAACTAGAAAATCATTTGCAAATGATTTCCCTCTTCTATATACAATTGAAAATTCAAAATTTTTCTTTAATCTATAAATCATAGATAATTTTATACTCCTTTTTTCCCTGCATTGCAGAAAAAAGGCCACTTAATGCGGCCCTTAAGCTGTTAGTTTTTTTCTTCCTTTTTGTCTTCTGCTTTTAAGAATGTTTCTTCCTGCTGAAGTGCTCATTCTCTTTCTGAATCCATGTTCCTTTTTTCTATGTCTCTTTTTAGGTTGATAAGTCATGAACATTACACATGCACCCCCTTAAAGTGATTATTTATAGTAAAAACTATACTTTATGATTTTAAATTTTACTTTACCTATTATATATATATAATAATTTTCTGTCAAGGTGGTAATAATTGTTGATAAATATATTTATATATATATTTTTGTGGATAACTTATTGAATATCAATATTTACTTATGTTATCATAGGTATTATGTTGTGAATAACTTTTTCATATTAATAGTTATCCACATGTGTTGATAACTATGTGGATAACTTGTTTATTTTCTGCTATCACTACATATAACTTACCACATATATACTGTATTAGGTATATGTTTATAACTTTTTAGGTAAGTTGTTATTAATTTTATATCAAATTTATATATACACATAGTTATTAACATGTTGATATATTTATATACATACATGGCTATAATATACAAATGTTAATATGTCTGTTGATAAACCGTACATAATATCATAAAAAATTTTTTTTCTATTAAAATATTGGAGGAATAAGAATGGATGCCGATCTTAAAAATTTGTGGGATAAAACCCTGGATCTTATAAAAAGTGAGCTAAGTGAAGTTAGCTTTAATACTTGGATTAAAAGCTGCGAACCGATCTCTATCTCTTCTGATACTATCAAGATAAGTGTTCCAAATTCCTTTACTCAAGATATTTTAGATAAGCGCTATAAAGATTTAGTTATCAACTCTATAAAAGCAGTCTGTTCAAAACTATATAAAATTGAATTCATTATAATGTCAGATGGTTATGATAAAGATAATACTCCTGAGATAGCAAAGTCAATTATAGTTAATGATGAAATGTCTTCAACATTAAATCCAAAATATACATTTAAATCTTTTGTAATAGGTAACAGTAACAGATTTGCGCATGCTGCATCACTAGCTGTTGCAGAATCACCTGCCAAGGCCTATAATCCTCTATTTATATATGGTGGTGTTGGACTTGGAAAAACTCACTTAATGCATGCTATAGGACACTATGTCTTAGCTAGCAACCCAAATGCCAAAGTAGTCTATGTTTCCTCTGAAAAATTCACTAACGAATTAATTAATGCCATTAAAGATGATAAAAATGAAGAATTTAGAAATAAATATAGAAATGTAGATATCTTACTTATAGATGATATACAATTTATAGCCGGCAAAGAACGTACTCAAGAGGAATTCTTCCATACATTTAATGAATTACATGATGCAAATAAACAAATTATATTATCATCAGATAGACCACCAAAAGAAATTCCAACATTGGAAGATAGGTTACGCTCTAGATTTGAATGGGGATTAATCGCAGATATTCAAGTTCCTGATTTTGAAACTAGGATGGCCATTTTAAAAAAGAAAGCCGATGTTGAAAATTTAAATGTAGCTAATGATGTTATGGGCTATATTGCTACTAAAATTAAATCTAACATAAGAGAACTTGAGGGAGCCTTAATAAGAATAATTGCTTATTCTTCACTAACTAATCGAGAAGTTACTGTGGATTTAGCTACAGAAGCATTAAAAGATATCATATCTAAAAAACAAGGAAAACATGTTACTATCGATATTATACAAGATGTAGTTTCTAGTTACTTTAATTTACGTATCGAAGATTTAAAGTCTCAACGAAGAACTAGAAATGTTGTTTATCCAAGGCAAATTGCAATGTACTTAAGTAGAAAATTAACTGATATGTCCTTACCTAAGATTGGGGAAGAATTTGGTGGAAGGGATCATACTACTGTTATACATGCTTATGAAAAAATATCTGATAATTTAAAAATGGATGATTCATTGCAACAGACTGTTGCTGATCTTACTAAAAAATTAACTCAAAACTAATCCACAGCTGTATATATTAAGTATGTAATAACCTGTGGATAATATTTTTATAATCATAGTACGTCTAACAATGTGGATAACCCATCTAATTTGTTACTTACTTATCAACAATATTTTCTCATAAAATTTTGTTGGTATTACTTAGTTTAGGATAGTTATTAACAAATCCACAGCCCCTACTACTACTATTACTATAAAAGTATTTATCTATCTATAATTATTGTCTTTACATTCCTGTTAATAAATAAGGAGGATTTTAAATGATTTTTACATGTGAAAAACAAAAAATATTAGAGGGTATATCAATAGTTCAAAAAGCTATTACAGGTAAATCAACTATGCCTATACTTGAAGGAATATATATAAATACAAATAAATCTGCATTAACACTTATAGGTTCAGATATGGATGTTAGTATTCAAACATCTGTTGATGCTAATATTATAGAAGAAGGTAGTATAGTTATTGATGCAAAAATATTTGGAGAAATAATAAGAAAATTACCTAATGCAACTATAAAAATAGAGACTATTGAAAATCAATTAATAAAAATAACTTGTGCAAAATCTGTATTTGATGTAGTTTATATGAATACAAATGAATTCCCAGAGTTACCACAGGTTAATGAAAACTTAAAGATTTCAGTAAATCAAAATATATTAAAAAATATGATCAAAGGAACATCTTTTGCAATTGCTCAAGATGAAACTAGACCAATTCTTCAAGGTATTTTATTTGAAGTCAAAAATAAAAATTTAAATTTAGTAGCCCTTGATGGATACCGATTAGCTATTAGAAATGAATTTTTAGATACTGATCTTGAGATGGAAGTTGTAATACCAGGTAAAACTTTAAATGAAGTATCTAAGATATTAGAAGATGTTGATGATATTGTAGATATAACATTTACTAATAATCATATATTATTTAATTTAGAAAAAACAAAAATAATATCGAGGTTACTAGAAGGTAAATTTATAAACTATAATTCATTATTACCACAAGAACATAAATTATTGGTTAATATTAATAGACAAGAACTACAAAATGCCATAGAAAGAGCATCTTTAATGGCTAAGGATGGTAATACTAATTTAATAAAATTAGATTTACAACAGGATAATTTAATAATAACATCTAATTCTCAATTGGGAAAAGTAAGGGAAGAAATTTCAATTAAATTGCAAGGTGAAGGTATACAAATTGCATTTAATTCAAAATATTTATTAGATGTACTTAAAAATGTGGAGGATGATGAAGTTGTTATGAAAATGACTTCAGGAATAAGTCCATGTGTAATTGAAGAAAAAAATAATGAAAATGCTAAATATTTAGTTTTACCAGTAAGATTAATGAGATAGGAGGATAAATATTAATTGAATATTAAATTAATATTTATACAATAAAATGAATAAAATAAAAATCAATACTGAAATTATAAAATTAGATGCCTTCCTAAAGTGGGCTGCTATTGTTAGTTCAGGTTCAGAAGCTAAATTTTACATACAAGATGGATTAGTAAAAGTTAATAATGAGATTTGTATTCAACGCGGAAAAAAATTAAAAGTTGGAGATATTGTAAGTTTCCAAGATTCAGATTTTGAAATAGTATAACATGGTTATTAAATAATAAAGCAAACTGTTGTTTAATAACTATGATATAATTATTATGGGTGTATTTTTTATGTATATTAAAAATATAGGTTTGGTTAATTATAGAAATTATGAAAACTTAAGAATAGAATTGAGCAAGAATGTGAATGTATTTATAGGAGATAATGCTCAAGGTAAAACTAATATTCTTGAGTCAATTTATTATTGTGCTTTTGCGAAGTCTCATAGGACTTCAAAAGATAAAGAATTAATAAATTGGAAAATGGATAATGCTTATATAAGCTTATTTATTATAAAAAAGAGATTAGATAAAAAAATAGATATAAATATTTTAAGAGATGGAAAAAAAGCTATTAAAGTAAATAATATCAAAGTAAATAAAATAGGTGAATTATTTGGAATATTTAATGTCGTTATGTTTTCACCAGAAGATTTGAAAGTTATAAAAGAAGCTCCCAACTTAAGAAGAAAACTGTTAGATATGGAGTTATCTCAAATAAATTCAAAATATTACTTTAATTTAGTTCAATATAATAAGATTTTAAATGAAAGAAACATTTTATTAAAAAGTAAAAACTTTAATTCAGATGTTTTAGAAGTATATGATATACAATTAATTGAATATGCTGATTATATTATCTCAAAGAGGTTAGAATATATAGATAAGATTAATTTTTATGGAAATAAAATCCATAACGAAATAACATCTGGTAAAGAAAAAATTGACTTTAGATATAATTGCACTGTTAATTTAGATGATTTTAAAAGTAATTATTTAAAAAAATTGCAAGATAATATTGTTAGAGATAGAGAAAGAGGATTAACTTCAGTAGGACCACATAGAGATGATTTTAATGTTTTTATAAATGCGATAGACACAAAAACATTTGGTTCTCAAGGGCAACAGAGAACAGCAATTTTAACTATGAAGTTTTCATCTCTAAAAATTATTAAAGAGATTACTGGAGAATATCCTGTTTTATTGTTAGATGATGTTCTTTCAGAGCTTGATATAAATAGAAAAAAGTATATATTAAGTACAATCAAAGATATACAGACAGTAATTACATGTACTGGAATTGATGATTTAAGAGATTATTTAGATGATAAAGCCAAGATATTTAATGTATCAGATGGACAAATTTTAAATTGAAGGAGGAATATTTAGTGTTTTTGCATTTGGGTGAAAATGTTGTAGTGCCTATTAAAGACATTATTGGAATATTCGATTTACAAAATACAATGTATAGTTCTGATACAATACAATTTTTAAGATTAGCAGAAGAAGATGGATTTGTGCAAAGAATTACAGAAGAACAACCAAAATCTTTTATAATAGCAGAAGTTAAGAATAAAAGTAAGATATATCTTTCACCAATATCATCAACAACATTGACAAAAAGAACTGATATGAATTATGGTTCTTAATTTTTATAAAGTTAACAATTTTAATATTTATTAAGTTTAGGAGGATTCTGATTTGGAACAAAATAATAGAGAATATGATGAAAATCAGATACAAGTTCTTGAGGGATTAGAAGCAGTAAGAAAAAGACCAGGTATGTACATTGGAAGTACAAGTTCAAGAGGTCTTCATCATTTAGTTTATGAAATAGTTGATAACAGTATTGACGAAGCATTAGCTGGTTATTGTGATAAGATAGAAATTTATATTAACGAAGATAACTCAATTACATCATGTGATAATGGTAGAGGTATTCCAGTAGGCTTAAATGCTAAAATGGGAAAATCAAGTGTTGAAGTTATAATGACAATACTACATGCTGGAGGTAAATTCGGTGGTGGAGGATATAAAGTTTCAGGTGGATTGCATGGGGTTGGTGCATCTGTAGTCAATGCTCTTTCAGAAGAATGTACTGTTACAGTAAAAAGGGAAGGCCACATTTGGCAACAAGATTATAGAAGAGGCAAGGTAGTTGAGGATCTTAAAATAATAGGTGATAGTGATGAAACTGGTACAAAGGTATATTTTAAACCAGATTCAGAGATATTTGAAGATGTAGTATTTGATTTTGAAGTTTTAGCTCAAAGGTTAAGAGAGTTAGCATTTTTAAATAAAGGTATTTATATAAAGTTAGTAGATAAAAGAACAGAAAAAGAGGAAGTATTTCACTATGAAGGTGGAATTAAATCATTTGTTACTTACTTAAATAGAAATAAAATATCTCTTCATGAAGAGCCAATGTATATAGAAGGTATGAAAGATAACATATCTGTTGAAATAGCATTACAGTATAATGATGGATATACTGAAAATATTTTTTCATTTGCCAATAATATAGATACAGTTGAGGGTGGAACACACTTAGTTGGATTTAAAACAGCATTAACTAGAGTATTCAATGATTATGCTAAAAGATTTGGATATATAAAAGATAATGATAAAAACTTTACGGGTGAGGATGTAAGAGAAGGTCTTACATCTGTAATATCTATTAAGATTGAAGAACCACAGTTCGAAGGTCAAACTAAAACAAAACTAGGCAATAGTGAAGTTAGAGGAATTGTTGATTCTTTTGTAGGAGAAAATATAGGTATATTCTTAGAAGAAAACCCTAATATAGGTAAGATAATAATAGACAAGGCTTTAATGGCAGCTAGAGCTAGAGATGCAGCTAAAAAAGCAAGAGAATTGACAAGAAAATCAGTATTAGAGAGATCTGCATTGCCTGGGAAATTAGCAGATTGTTCTTCAAAGGATCCTAAAGAATGTGAAATTTATATAGTCGAAGGAGATTCAGCAGGCGGATCTGCAAAACAAGGAAGAAATAGAAAGTTCCAAGCTATTTTGCCGTTAAGAGGTAAAATACTAAATGTTGAAAAACAAAGATTAGATAGAATATTAAATTCAGATTCAATAAGAAATATGATTACTGCATTTGGCGGAGGAATAGGAAAAGATTTTGATGTTGAAAAACTTAGATACAATAGAATTATACTTATGACAGATGCCGATGTTGATGGTGCTCACATAAGAACATTATTGTTAACATTCTTTTATAGATACATGAAAGAATTAATAGAAGACGGGCATGTATATATTGCACAACCTCCATTATATAAGATTAACAAAGGTAAGAAGGAAATATATACTTATTCGGATGCTGAGCTAGAAAAGGTATTACAAGAGATTGGTGGAAAAGATAATTCTACTGATATACAAAGATACAAAGGTCTTGGTGAAATGAATGCAAATCAATTATGGGAGACAACAATGGATCCAGACAATAGAATATTATTAAAAGTAAATATTGACGATGCAATGCTTGCTGATGAAATATTTACAATTTTAATGGGTGAAAAAGTTGAACCAAGAAGAGAATTTATAGAACAAAATGCTAAAAATGTTGTCAATTTAGATATTTAAAGCTAAATTATGAGGTGAAGTACATGGATTTTAATGAAGGAAAACTTATAGATGTAGATATTAAGAATGAAATGAAAAAGTGCTATATAGACTATGCAATGAGTGTTATAGTTGGTCGTGCCTTGCCAGATGTAAGAGATGGTTTAAAACCAGTACATAGAAGAATACTCTTTTCTATGCAAGAATTAGGGTTGTATCCGGAAAAAGGATATAGAAAATGTGCGAGAATAGTAGGAGACGTTTTAGGTAAGTATCATCCACATGGAGATACTTCTGTTTATGATGCATTAGTAAGAATGGCTCAAGATTTCTCAATGAGATATATGTTAGTTGATGGTCATGGAAACTTTGGCTCTGTGGATGGTGATGGAGCGGCTGCAATGAGATATACAGAGTCAAAAATGAATAAAATTGCTGTTGAAATGTTAAGAGATATTAATAAGAATACAGTTGATTTTATGCCTAACTTTGATGGAGAAGAACAAGAACCAGTAGTATTACCAGCTAGATATCCAAATCTCTTAGTTAATGGTTCATCAGGAATTGCTGTTGGAATGGCAACTAACATTCCACCACATAACTTAGGTGAAATAATAGATGGTACTGTAATGCTTATTGATAATCCTGATGCTACAGTATTAGATATTATGACTAAAATTAAAGGTCCTGATTTTCCAACTGGAGCGACTATAATGGGTAAGGCTGGAATAAGGGCAGCATATGAAACAGGAAGAGGAAAAGTAGTTGTAAGAGCAAAGGCTGAAATCGAAGAGGAAAATGGAAGAAATAAAATAATTGTTACTGAGATACCATATCAAGTAAATAAAGCAAAACTTATAGAAAATATCGCTGACTTAGTAAAAGATAAAAGAATCACTGGAATATCAGATTTGAGAGATGAATCAGATAGAGACGGTATGAGAATTGTAATTGAACTAAAAAGGGATGCTAATCCTAATATAGTATTAAATTTATTATATAAACATACAAAGCTTCAGGATACATTTGGAGTTATTATGTTAGCATTAGTTAATAATCAACCAAAGGTTTTGAATTTGAAGCAAATATTAGAATACTATATAGAGTTTCAAAGAGATGTAATAACAAGAAGAACTGTATTTGATTTAAATAAAGTTGAAGCTAGGGCACATATATTAGAAGGTCTAAAAATAGCATTAGACAACATAGACGAAGTAATAAGTATAATAAGAAATTCTAAGACTAGCGAAATAGCAAGAAATACTTTAATCGAAAGATTTAATTTTTCTGAAAAG
>CP029329.1:1000000-1142500 GCA_003129525.1 Clostridium beijerinckii
TGTGAGCGGTAGAGGAGCGTCGTAATCGGGCTGAAGTCGTACCGTAAGGAGCGGTGGACTGATTACGAGTGAGAATGTTGGCATTAGTAGCGAGATGTAAGTGAGAATCTTACAGGCCGAATATCTAAGGTTTCCTGAGTAAAGTTTGTCTTCTCAGGGTTAGTCGGGACCTAAGGCGAGGCCGAAAGGCGTAGTCGATGGACAATTGGTTGATATTCCAATACCACTACAATCGTTATTATCGATGGTGTGACGGAGAAGGATAGGATGTGCTAGCTATTGGATGCTAGTCTAAGCGTTTAGGGAGTTAGGATAGGCAAATCCGTTCTAACAATTCTGAGGCGTGATGGGGAAGGTTCTACGGAACCGAAGTATCTGATTCCATGCTTCCAAGAAAAGCATCTAGAAAGAGAAGTAGTGCCCGTACCGCAAACCGACACAGGTAGATGAGGAGAGAATCCTAAGGCCGACGGAAGAATTGCAGTTAAGGAACTAGGCAAATTGACCCCGTAACTTCGGGAGAAGGGGTGCCTGCAGCAATGCAGGCCGCAGAGAATAGGCACAAGCAACTGTTTAACAAAAACACAGGTCTCTGCTAAAGCGTAAGCTGATGTATAGGGGCTGACGCCTGCCCGGTGCTGGAAGGTTAAGGGGAATGCTTAGCGGTAACGCGAAGGTGTGAACTTAAGCCCCAGTAAACGGCGGCCGTAACTATAACGGTCCTAAGGTAGCGAAATTCCTTGTCAGGTAAGTTCTGACCCGCACGAATGGCGTAATGACTTGTGCACTGTCTCAACTGCAAATCCGGCGAAGTTGTAGTGCGAGTGAAGATGCTCGCTACCCGCGATTGGACGGAAAGACCCCGTAGAGCTTTACTGTAGCTTAGCATTGAATTTCGGTATTGTCTGTACAGGATAGGTGGGAGACTGGGAAACCAGAGCGTCAGCTTTGGTGGAGTCGTTGTTGGGATACCACCCTGATAGTATTGAAGTTCTAACTGGATGCCATGAAACTGGTGACAGGACATTGTTAGGTGGGCAGTTTGACTGGGGCGGTCGCCTCCTAAAATGTAACGGAGGCGCCCAAAGGTTCCCTCAGAACGGTCGGAAATCGTTCGAAGAGTGCAAAGGCAGAAGGGAGCCTGACTGCGACACCTACAAGTGGAGCAGGGACGAAAGTCGGGCTTAGTGATCCGGTGGTACCTCGTGGGAGGGCCATCGCTCAACGGATAAAAGCTACCTCGGGGATAACAGGCTGATCTCCCCCAAGAGTTCACATCGACGGGGAGGTTTGGCACCTCGATGTCGGCTCGTCGCATCCTGGGGCTGAAGTAGGTCCCAAGGGTTGGGCTGTTCGCCCATTAAAGCGGCACGCGAGCTGGGTTCAGAACGTCGTGAGACAGTTCGGTCCCTATCCGTCGCGGGCGTAGGAAATTTGAGAGGAGCTGTCCTTAGTACGAGAGGACCGGGATGGACTGACCTATGGTGTACCAGTTGTTTCGCCAGAAGCATAGCTGGGTAGCTAAGTCGGGAATGGATAAACGCTGAAAGCATCTAAGTGTGAAGCCAACCTCAAGATTAGATTTCCCATAGCGTAAGCTAGTAAGACCCCTTGAAGACTACAAGGTTGATAGGTCAGAGGTGTAAGTATGGTAACATATTTAGCTGACTGATACTAATAGGTCGAGGGCTTGACCAATATATAATCAAGTTGTAAAATATACATTAATATCTATATGCAATTTTGAAAGAACAATTCTTTCAATAAAATAGCACAAACGATAGTTTGAGTCAGTTTTCTTTAAAGGAAACACTAACTCACATACGTTCGTTGGTGTGCAGTTTTTCAACCAAATCGTAGATTTGGGAAAAACAAGCATCTCGTGACGATGGCATAGAGGTAACACTCCTTCCCATTCCGAACAGGACAGTTAAGGTCTATAGCGCCGATGGTACTGCACGGGTGACTGTGTGGCAGAGTAGGACGTTGCGAGGTAGATTAAAAGGATCTTTAGCTCAGTTGGTTAGAGCAACCGGCTCATAACCGGTAGGTCTAGGGTTCGAGTCCCTGAAGGTCCACCATGGGGGTTTAGCTCAGTTGGGAGAGCACCTGCCTTGCACGCAGGGGGTCAAGGGTTCGAATCCCTTAATCTCCACCAGTATAAAGTTATGAAGTAATTCATAACTTTTTTTTGTTTACATAATTACTTTATTTAGATAGTCGAAGAACAAAATATATAGATTATAGTTATTATAAATTTTATTACTTTTGATAGTTTTTTAAAGTATAATAATAAGAAGAATGATATAGAGGAAACATATTTATAAATATTAATAATATATGATAATTGTAATTAGTAATAGGAGGAAAGTATGAATTCTATTGATAGAAGAGAAAACATAATTAAACTACTCTTAGAAAGCAATGAACCAATAAAAGGAAGTGTAATAGCAAAAAAGTATTCTGTAACTAGACAAGTAATAGTAAAAGATATAGCAATTCTTAGAGCTAAGGGAAAAAACATAATAGCAACTCCAGATGGATATATGATTAATAAAAATGAAAATAAGGTTAAAGCAATTATTGCAGTAACACATAATGAAGAAGAAATGTTTAATGAAATGAGTATAGTAATTAAATATGGTGGAACAATTGAAGATGTGGTAGTAGAGCATCCTTTATATGGACAAATAGCTGGAATGCTTATGATTAAAAATTATAATGAATTAAATAAATTTGTTGAAAAATATAAAGAGCAAAGGGCTAGATTATTATCAGTATTAACTAATGGAGTTCACCTTCATACTATATCAGCAGAAAGTGAACATAATATTCATTTAATTATATCAGAATTAAAAAAGTGCAATTTTATAGTTTCAGATTTGGAGGATTAATGATGGATTATGATGTATTAATTTTAGGTGGAGGCATAATTGGCTGTGCAGTAGCATATGAACTTTCCAAATACAATATAAATATAGCTTTAATTGAAAAGGATTATGATATAGCAAATGATCTGTCTTGCTCTAATACAGCAGTTATTTATGATGGTTCAGAAACATATGATGACAGCATGTGTAAATTAGAAAAAGTAGGAATGAATTTAATTAAAAAGCACTGTAAAAAGTTTAATATTAAATATAATAAAGTAGGTGCATTAAGAGTTTCATCAAATCAAAATAAATATAGTATGTTTGATATAATGTATAAAAATGCTAGACAACGTGGTATAGATGGAATACATATAATAGATCATAATGAAATTTATAATATAGAGCCTAATTTAGGTATAAATGCAAATAAAGCTTTATATTCTGAAAATGTTGCATTAATTTCTCCTTATAACTTAGCTGTTTCTTATGCAGAAGTAGCGGCTGATAATGGAGTTAATTTTAGATTAGAAGAAGAAGTTATAGATATTAAAAATATTTCTAAGGGATTTAAGGTGACTACAAATAAAAACAAATTTACTTGTAAATTTGTAATTAATACAATTTCGAATGAAATTTCTACTTATAAGCAAAATGAAGTTTATAGTGAGATAAGAAATAAAAAAATGAAATATATATTGTTTAATCAAGAATTAGAGAATAATATAAATGGTGTTGTTATTAATGATATTGATGATGATACTTTTACAATAAATATTTCAACATCATCAAAAGGAAATTTAATAGGAATTAAAAGTAAACATTGTTTGAGTTTAGAAGAGGAGCTAGAATTATCTGAAAGTATTTTAACTGGTATAAAGAAAGAATTAATAACTAATATGTTTACAGAAACATATAGTGGAAATGGTATTTGCATAGATGATAGTAATATTAAAGATGGATATATAAAGGTTACAGGAAATCATTATGCAAAAATAACAATTGCACCAGCTATTGCTTTAGATATTGAGGAAAAAATT
This sequence comes from Clostridium beijerinckii, assembly GCA_003129525.1. Taxonomy (NCBI): domain Bacteria; kingdom Bacillati; phylum Bacillota; class Clostridia; order Eubacteriales; family Clostridiaceae; genus Clostridium; species Clostridium beijerinckii. Next base: position 1,003,911 of record CP029329.1, read on the forward strand.
AAAATAAATATGAATATAACTAAAAAAAGAGATTATATTGATAAAAAAAGAGAAGTCTATGTATTTAGAAATATGTCTAAAGAACAAAGAAGTAAAGTAATTAATTTAGATGAAAGGTATGGAAATATTATTTGCAGTTGCAATAGTATTTCAGAAGGAGAGATTGTCGATTCTATAAGAAGACCTTTAGGGGCAAGAACTGTAGAAGGAGTAAAGAGACGTACAGGAATAGGCCTTGGGAGTTGTAATGGATCATATTGTAATATGAAAATAATAAAAATTTTAGCTAGAGAAATGAATAAAAGTATTTTAAGCATAGTAGATGATTCTATGGATTCTAAGGTTTTGGTAGGAAGGATTAAGGAATTTAATGAAATATAATTAGGAGGAATTAGTATTGATTAACAAAGATATTTTCACAAGCTTAGTTAGATTAAAAAGTGATATGAATTATAAAGTTGTGTCAGTAAAAAGTAATAAACCTATAGAAAAAGATTTATGGAGAGAATTTTCAAAAGTTCTTAGTAGAATCTATGTAAGTACACCGATTTATATTGGAGATATCATTTGTAAGAATATAATGAATACTGGTATAGATATAATATGTACTAAAAGGATAGATTAATGTTAAATTAATTATTTATAGAATAAGATGAATTTCTTATTTTAATTATGCTAAAATATATTGACAAAAGCAACTATTTTGTAATATATTTAATTTAACTTAATATAAAAAACTTGTGATGAGGACAGTAGTAATTTTATAATTTTAAGAGAATCAGTGGTTAGGTGTGAACTGATAATTATTAATTATGAATCCACCTCTGAGGGACTATGATGAGTAGTACGGTATATATCGTTAAATAATTAAGTGGATAATATTTATTTATTATCAATTAGGGTGGCAACGCGGAGTTCTTCGTCCCTTTTATAGGGAGTGGACTCTTTTTTTGTACAAAAAAATATGATTTTATTTTAGGAGGAAGTATTAAATGTTAGATTTAAAAAGAATTAGAAGTAATCCAGATGAAATTAAGAATGCTTTATCAAATAGAGGAGAAGATTTTGATGTTACAGTTATTGATGAAATAATAACACTAGATGAAGAACGAAGAAGAATATTAGTAGAAGTTGAAGCATTAAAAAGTAAAAGAAATCAAGTTTCAAATGAAATTCCTAAGCTTAAGAAAGCAGGTGAAGATGTTACTGCAATAATGTCTGAAATGAGAGAATTAGGAGATGAAGTTAAAGCTTTTGATACTAGAGTAACGGAAATAGATGAAAGAATAAAGTATATAATGCTTAGAATACCTAATATACCTAATCCACAAGTACCAGATGGTGGAAGTGATGAAGATAATATAGAAATAAAGAAATGGGGAGAACCAAGTAAATTTAGCTTCGAACCAAAAGCACATTGGGATTTAGGAACTGATCTTAATATATTGGATTTCGAACGAGGTGGAAAGGTTGCAGGTTCTAGATTCACTATTTACAAGGGATTAGGAGCTAGACTAGAAAGAATGATAATCTCTTATTTCTTAGATAAGCATACATGTGAAAATGGGTATACTGAAATATTACCACCATATATGGTTAACAGAGAAAGTATGACTGGAACAGGTCAATTACCAAAGTTTGAAGAAGACGCATTTAAAGTTGAGAATAATGGATATTTCCTAATTCCTACTGCTGAAGTTCCTGTTACCAATATGTATAGAAATGAAGTATTCTCTGCGGCAGAGTTACCAATTAAACATGCTGCATATTCTGCATGCTTTAGAGCAGAAGCCGGTTCTGCAGGTAGAGATACGAGAGGGCTTGTTAGACAACATCAATTTAATAAGGTTGAATTAGTTAAGTTCTGTAAACCAGAAGATTCTTATTCTGAATTAGACAAATTAGTTATTGATGCAGAATCAGTATTACAAGGATTAGGATTGCCTTATAGAATAGTTAGAATATGTAAAGGTGATTTAGGATTTACTGCAGCTTTAAAATATGATATAGAAGTATGGATGCCTAGTTATAATAGATATGTAGAAATATCAAGTTGTTCAAATTTTGAAGATTTCCAATCTAGAAGGGCAAACATTAAGTATAGAGAAACTCCAAATGACAAACCACAATTCGTGCATACACTAAATGGATCAGGAGTTGCTATAGGAAGAACAGTTGCTGCTATATTGGAAAACTATCAAAGAGAAGATGGTACAGTAGTAATTCCTGAAATTTTAAGACGATATATGAATTGTGATGAAATAAAATAAACTTAATATGTATTTTATTTATTTTAGTATAGATAAGTACGGTGAAAATTAAAACTATAAAAAATTTCAAGAAAATAAAGGGAATGCATTGTTATGATTACTGAATATTTTGATGTAATTATAACAAGAGCATTACCTTTTATTTATGAGTAAGGTATATATTAAAAATATAAGAGTAACTTGCAATTTGAATATTAACATGTTTATTGAAATTTAAGTTATTTAGTTCAACAATTGGTTATATTTTAGCAGAGTGTTGATTAATGAATACAATAGTTTTAACTTGGAAAGGAAAGATTAATTATATATAATCAAATAATTTAAAAAAAATGTTGACATAGTTATTATTCATTGTTATAATAATAATTGTCGTAAGACGTGGAAAGATGGTCGAGTTGGTTTAAGGCACCGGTCTTGAAAACCGGCGTGCGTGTGAGCGTACCTAGGGTTCGAATCCCTATCTTTCCGCCACTTTTTTTTTACCTAAAAATAGTAATTAAGAGGGCACATGGAGAATTACTCAAGTGGCTGAAGAGGCGCCCCTGCTAAGGGCGTAGGTCGGGTAACTGGCGCCCGGGTTCAAATCCCGGATTCTCCGCCAAGAACATCTAACAAACTTGTTGGATGTTCTTTTTATGTATACAAAAAACAAATTATAAGTTAATAGTTTTTTATTTAGGAAATTATATTAATTATTATATCAATCAAATTATCTAGATGATAAATAGTTTAGATTCAAGTATATATTTAGATATACTTTAAATATATAATAAGGGATAATATATTATGTATTAAAAATTATTTTAATAAAAATGAAATTATTTTAATAAAAATGTTGACAGTTATACTCTTGATTGGTATAATAATTTTTGTGAGTTATGGAAAGATGGTCGAGTTGGTTTAAGGCACCGGTCTTGAAAACCGGCGTGCGTGTGAGCGTACCTAGGGTTCGAATCCCTATCTTTCCGCCACATTATTTTAAAAGTTAAAATATAGAGGGCACATGGAGGATTACTCAAGTGGCTGAAGAGGCGCCCCTGCTAAGGGCGTAGGTCGGGTAACTGGCGCCCGGGTTCAAATCCCGGATCCTCCGCCAAAAACATCTAACAATTTTGTTAGATGTTTTTTTGTTTTTAAGAATTAATAATAATGTAAATATCAATACAATTCTATAAGATAACATGTCAAATATATTAGTATATTTACTTATTATTTTTTGAATATATCTAAAACACAGAAGCTATAAAAATAGATTTTTTTATCAGATGAATATAAATTGTAAATTTAAAATATTATAATTAGAGGTATAATTATAATATTTTAAATTATTTAGCTAAAGAAGGTGAATTATGCTTAAAGGACATAATGTATATTTAAGGCTAGTAGAAAAAAAAGATATAAGTATATTGTACAAACTATCTAGTGAAGAAAAAGTTAGAAAATATAATACAATACCAAATGATATACAAAATAATAATCAAGGAAATAATTTAAGAAAAGCATTAAGTATAATTAATGAAAAAAAGGTTTTGATTGGGTTTATAACGTATAATAAAAGTAATGATTGTAATAATGTATATTCTATAGGAATAACAATTGGCAGTAAGTATTGGGGGAAGAAATATGGTCAGGATGCCATAAAAACCCTATTAAAGTATTTATTTGAAGAACTTAATGCTATAAAGGTAGGATTAGAGGTTATAAAGTACAACTTAAGAGCTATAAATTGTTATAAAAAATGCGGTTTTGTAGAAGAGGGCATTAGAAGAGATAAGGTTCATATTGATGGTGAATATGTAGATACTATAATTATGAGCATACTTAGAGAATAAGTAATTGATATATAAAGTGAGAGGTGAAGATACATATGAGTATAAGATTTATTTACGGAAGAGCAGGAACAGGGAAAAGTAAGTTTTGTATTGATCAAATAAAAAATAATATAGATGAAGAGGCTGACAATAAATTAATTTTATTAGTTCCAGAGCAATATACATTTAATACTGAAAACAAGATTTTAAAGTTTATTGGAGAACGCGCTCTTTTAAGAACAGAAGTATTAAGTTTTAAGAAAATGGCGCATGAAGTTTCTGAAGAATGTGGTGGACGTGTTAAAGAAATAATAAAGGAATCTGGAAGAAACATGCTAATTCATAGAGTATTAAATGAAAATATAGATTATTTAGATTATTTTAAGAAAATATCTAGAGAACAAGGATTTAACGAAATTATATCTGAGGTAATAAGTGAATTTAAAAAATACAATGTTGATATAGGAAACTTGAGTAAAATAGATAAAAAAATAGATAATATTGAATTAATGCAAAAACTCAAAGAATTAACAATAATTTATGAAGCATTTAATTCAAAGATGCATGAGAACTATATTGATGGGGATGATGAATTAACCTTATTAGTCAAGAAATTATTAGAAAATGATATATATAAAGGTGCTGAAGTTTGGATAGACGAATTTACTAGTTTTACACCTCAGCAATTGGATGTTCTGGGATTATTAGCGAAGAGATGTAAGAGAGTTAATATAACTCTTTGTATGGAAAGTAAATCCTTAAGTGGCGAAGAAATAACTGATATATTTTATACAATCAAGAATACAGAAAACAATTTATTGAAAATAATGAAAGAAAATAATATATCTTATGATGAACCTATTGATTTAAATAATAATATACAATATAGATTTAAAGATAACTTAGAACTTAAACATATTGAACGATATTTTTTTACTTATCCATTTAATGAATATTATAAAAGCTGTAATAGTGTATCCCTTTATAAAGCAAATAACATTTATGATGAAGTAGATAGAGTGGCAAAAAGTATTACAGAGCTTGTAAGGGAAAAAGGATATAGGTATAAAGATATATCTGTAGTTTGCAGAAATATGGATGATTATGAAAAAGTAACATCAGTAATATTCAAGGATTACGATATACCATATTTCTTGGACAAAAAAACTCAGTTATTGAGTAATCCATTGATTATACTTATAAGTTCTGCTTTTGAGATTTTATTTAAAAATTGGTCTTATGAGAGTATATTTAAGTATTTGAAAAGTGGATTAGTCGGAATAGACAATTCATATATAGATATTTTAGAAAATTTTATATTAGAAAACGGAATAAAAGGTTATAAGTGGACTGTAGAAGAAATAATTAGTGAAAAATGGTTTAATAATAATGAGGAATTAACAAGTGATAAAATATTAATATCTGAAGTTATGGATGAAATAAGAACACCTCTTATGATTTTTCATAACAAAATAAATGGAAAATATAAAGTTAAGAATATATGTACAGCTATTTATGAGTTTTTAATAGACGTAAAGGCTTTTGAAAGAATAGATGATTGGATTGAAAATTTTGAGAAGATTGGATTGGAAGATAAAGTTAAGGAATACAGTCAAGTTCAAAGTATAGTTATAGATATTTTAGATCAAGCAGTAGATGTAATTGGTGAGGAAACATTAGACTCATTTGAATTTTTCAAGATATTAAATTCTGGCTTTACAAATGAACAAATAGGTGTTATACCTGTAGCTTTAGATCAAGTTAATATTGGTGATATAGCAAGGATTAAAGGTAGAGATGTTAAGGTTCTTTATATAGTGGGAATTAATGACGGTGTATTACCAGCTTCTAAAAAAGATGAGGGAATATTATCTGATAGAGATAGATTAATATTAAATGAAATAGGAGTAAAGCTAGCATCAACTACTAGAAACAAAGTCTTTGAGGAACAATTTTTATTATATACTGCATTAACAATAAGTAGTGAATATTTAATGTTATCATATCCCATGGCAGATTTTGAAGGTAAGTCATTAAGGCCATCTATAGTTATACCTAGGATTAAAAAGATATTACCTAAATTAGTTGAAGAGAGTGAAATATATGATTTAAAAAGCCAAAGGGATAAAATAAGTAAAGTTATTGCACCCATTCCAGCATTTAATGAACTTATAGTTGCTGTAAGAAGAGATTTTGACAAGGAAGATATAGAACCTTACTGGCCAGAGGTTTATAGCTGGTTTAATGAAAATGAAGATTTTAAGGATAAGGTTAAAAATATATTTAAAGGTCTGAAGTATTCCAATGTAGGAGATAAAGTTGTAAAGAAAAAGCTTAGAAAGCTTTATCAAAATGAGATGGGAAAATTAGTGTTTAGTGTTTCAAGGATAGAAAAGTATGCTGAATGTCCATTTTCTTATTTCGTTCAATATGGCCTTAAGGCTAAAAATAGAAAGGTATATGAATTTACACCTCCTGATTTAGGCTCATTTGTACATGAGATGTTAGATTCATTTACAAACAAGGTTAGAGATGAAGGGATTTTATGGTCTGAATTAGATAATGAAAAATGTAATGCTCTTGTATCTAATATAATTGATAAAAAATTAAATGAAGAAAGTAATTCTATATTGAATAGTACAAAGAAGTTTAAATATTTAGCACAACGATTTAAGAGAGTAATTTCTAAATCTGTTTCAGTTATTGCAAATCAAATAGGAAAAGGTGAATTTGAGGTATTTAAGACTGAATTTAATTTTGGAAATTATAGTTCAGGTGAAGCTATAACTCTAGATTTAGAATCTAAAGAGAAAATATATCTACAAGGAAGAATCGATAGGATAGATACATTAGATTTAGATGGAGAAACCTATATTAGAATTATAGATTATAAGACAGGAGCTAAGAAGTTTGATTTAAATGAACTTTATTATGGATTACAAATACAACTGTTAGTGTATTTAGATGCACTTATTAAAAACTCTAAATATATATTAGATAAGCAAGTAAGACCTGGAGCAGTATTATATTTTAAAATAGATGATCCTATAATCAAAGGCAAGAAAGAAATGACTACAGAAGAGGTACAACAAGAAGTCTTAGATGCTTTAAAGATGAAGGGATTAGTTTTAAAGGATGCGAGAGTTGTTAGGGCTATGGATAAGAATATTGAGGGCTATTCATTAGTTATACCAGCTGCATTTAAGACCGATGGGGATTTTAAGGCTAATAGCGATGTAATAACAGAAAATGAGTTTACTTTGCTTAGAAAATATGTTAATAAAAAGATGGTTGAACTGTGTGAGGATATGTTGAGCGGAGATGTTAAAATACAACCTACTAAACATTCCAATAGAACTCATTGTGAGTATTGTGATTTTTCAGCAATATGCCAATTTGATACAAGTATAAAAGATAATAAATATAAAATTATAATGAAGAAATCTCAAAATGATGTTTGGAATGGCATAAAGACGGAAATAGATAATTCTAATGAAGCACGTAATTCTTAGGAGGAATTAATATATGGGTGAAACTAAATGGACTGATGAACAATTAAGTGCAATTGAAACAAGAAATTGTAACTTATTAGTTGCAGCGGCTGCCGGTTCTGGTAAGACTGCTGTATTAGTAGAAAGAATTATAAGGATAGTTACAAATGAAGAAAATCCAGTTGATATAGATAAATTATTGGTTGTAACATTTACCAATGCAGCAGCATCTGAAATGAGAGAGAGAATAGCTAATGCAATATCAAAAGAATTAGAAATAAATCCAAATTCTAAAAATCTTCAAAAACAATTAACGTTGTTAAATAGAGCTAATATTACAACCATGCATTCATTTTGTTTAGATGTAATTAAAAATAACTTTCATAAGATTGATTTAGATCCATCATTTAGAATAGGAGATCAAACAGAAGGCGTATTAATTAAAGCGGAAGTAATAGAGGAACTTTTTGAAGATAAATATGATGATGAAGATATAGAATTTACTAACTTAGTTGAAGCATTTAGTAGTTACAAGAATGATGATAATCTGAAAGATTTGGTTCTAAATATATACAATTTTACTATGTCAGGGCCATGGCCGGAAAAATGGCTTAATGATAGCGCAGAGGCTTTTAAGATTAGCACATTAGTAGAGTTAAATGAAACTAAATGGGTTAAGGTTTTAGTTGAAAGTATAAAAATTGAGATTGAAGGATATATAAAGATGATGGAAAAAGCCATTGAAATAATTAATGAAACTGATGGCTTAGAACCTTATTTAGATAATTTTATAAGTGAACTAGGAGATATAAGAAGTATCTATGAATCTAGTAATAATGGATTAGATGAAATGTATAAAGTATTATCATCAATTGTGTTTAGTAGATTAAAATCCATAAAAAAAGATAAGGTTTCAGATGAAGATGCGCAAAATACTGTAAAAAAGATTAGAGATGATATTAAAAAGAAAATATCCGAACTAATAAATAATACATTTGCAGTAACACCACAGCAAATGTTAGTTAATATTCAGGAGTCATATCCTTATATAAAAAAATTAACAGAAATTGTTTTAGAATTCAGTAATAGATTTAATAAAAGGAAAAAGGAAAAGAACATATTAGATTTTAATGATTTAGAACATTTTTGCTTGAGAATATTAATTGATTACGATGAAGACAAAAATATAATTCCATCTAAGGTTGCTGAAAATTTCAAAGAATACTTTGATGAAGTACTTGTAGATGAGTATCAAGATTCTAATAATGTGCAAGAAACTATAATAGGTTTGGTTTCTAGAAAAGAATCTGATAATCCTAATATGTTTATGGTTGGAGATGTTAAACAAAGTATATATAGATTTAGACAAGCAAAGCCTGAATTATTTATTGATAAATATAATACTTATAAATTAAATGAAGGGAAAAACAGAAAAATTCAATTATATAAGAATTTTAGAAGTAGAAAAGAAGTTATTGATGGAGTAAATTATATATTTAAAGAAGTAATGTCTAAAATAGTTGGGGAATTGGAATATACAGATGAGGAAGCATTAAATTTAGGCGCAAGCTATAAAGATAATGATGACAATGTAATCATTGGTGGTGCAATAGAGCTTAATATAGTAGATAAAAATTATGAAGGAACAATTGAAGATAGTTCAGGAGATTCATTTGAGGAGCAAGAAGAAATTGAGAATGTAAATTTGGAAGGTAGAATTGTTGCTAAAAAAATTAAAGAATTAATGTCTATAAATGGAGATAAAGTATTTAATGTTTTAGATAAGGAAACAGCTGAATATAGACCCTTAAGATATAAGGATATAGTAATTCTATTAAGAGCAACAAAAAATTGGTCTGAGAGCCTATTAGAAGAGCTAGGGGCAGAAGGAATCCCTGTATATGCAGATACAGGATCAGGATATTTTGAGTCAATTGAAATTAGAACTATAATATCTCTTTTAAAAGTTATTGATAATCCAATGCAAGATGTTCCGATGATAGCATTATTAAGATCTCCAATTATGAATTTCTCAGCAGATGAATTAAGTGATGTTAGACTTGTAAACAAAGATAATTATTTTTATGAAAATGTGAAGTATATAAGTAAAGAAGTTTATGACGTTAAAGAAATACTTTATTCAAAAGAATTAATAGACAAATGTAAGTATTTGGTTAATTGCATTGATAAGTGGAGAAATAAATCAATTTATATGGCAATTGATGAGTTCATATGGTCCTTATATATGGATACAGCATACTATGGATATGTCGGAGCTATGCCAAATGGAGTATTGAGGCAAGCAAATTTAAAAATATTGTTCCAAAGAGCAAAGCAATTTGAGAAAACAAGTTTCAAAGGTTTATTTAATTTTATAAACTATATCAATAAACTTATAAAGTCGTCAGGAGACATGGGAAGTGCTAAAATATTAGGAGAAAATGAAGATGTAGTAAGAATCATGAGCATTCATAAAAGTAAGGGATTAGAATTTCCAGTAGTATTCTTATGTGGAACAGGAAAGAATTTCAATTTAATGGATTTAAATAAGAATATGCTATATCACGATGAACTAGGACTTGGACCTGATTTTGTAGATTTAGAAAAAAGGTTTAGTATAGGAACTTTAGCTAAGGAAGCAATAAAAAAGAAGATGAAGCTTGAAACATTATCAGAAGAGATGAGAATACTTTATGTTGCATGTACAAGAGCAAAGGAAAAATTAATTATAACAGGTGCAATTAGAAACACTCAAAAAGCCATAGAAAAATGGATGAGTTCAGCATCATTAAATCATAATATTATTTTACCATCTGAAGTTTTAAAAGGAAGATCATATTTAGATTGGATTGGTATGGCATTATGTCAACATAATGATGGAATTAAACTTAGAGAGGCTATTGGTGTCACAAATGAAATATCAAGAGATGATGACTCTAAATGGGAAATAAATTTATGGAATAAAAATGATTTAATTAATAGAGTTGATTTAGAGGATATAGATACTGATGGTAAATATGAATCAAAAATTACTTATGTTGACTCAATGAATAAAACGATTATGGAAGAAGTAAATAGAAGATTATCATATGAATATCCATTAAAAGCATCAACTATTCTTAAAAGTAATATTTCAGTTTCTGATTTAAAGAGAAAAAATATTGAAGAAGATTATGATATTCAAGAAATTTATAGAGAAAAAGTTATAATTACGCCTAAATTCATTAAGGAGAGAAAGGGTTTAACTCCAGCTGAAAGAGGTACAGCAGTCCACTTTGTAATGAAAAAAATAGATTTTAATAGAGTTTCATCTATAAAAGAAATTGAAGAACAGTTACAGGAGTTAGTTGAAGGTGAATTCTTACTTAAAGAAGAATTAAAAGTTATTAATCCATATAAAATATTAAATTTCTTCAAATCTAGTTTAGGTAGAAATATACTTGAACTAAATGAGAGCGATAAAAAAATTTATAGGGAAGTACCGTTTTATACTGAAATAAGTAGCTTAGAGATAGATAATACTTTAGATGATAAATATAAGGATGAAAAAGTAAGATTACAAGGTATAATTGACTGCTTCTTTGAATATAATGAGGATTTAATACTTTTAGATTATAAAACTGATTATGTGAAAGATGGAGATGAGGATGCCCTTAAAGAAAAATATAAAAAACAATTAGATTATTATAGTGATGCAATATTTAAGATGACAGGTAAAAAAGTTAGCTATAAATATTTATATTCATTTTCTTTAGAGAAAGAAATTCAAATTGATTAAATTAAGGCACATGAAAGAAAATAACAAGTCAAAGATGCGATGTCTATTTTATCTTAAGACAAAATAGGATAGCATATTGACCTGTTATTTTTTGCAAGGTGCTTAAAAAAAGAATAAAAAGTTAATTAAATAATATTTTGTAAGTTTATATTAGATTAGATTGATTATTTAATTATTACTTTACTTCCTTTAGGAACATTAGTGTAAATCCATTTAGCATCATCAATGGAAAGTCTAACACAACCATGAGACGACGGCTTATTCATTGTATAATCTAAAACATTAGTTTTATCTTTATCAAATGGAACTGAATGAAATAAAATATCTCCAGTAATTTGAGTCCAATACTTACCTCCCTGTTCATATTTATCTGAAAAAAACCAATCACCCTTTTCTTTAATAGAAAAAGATCCAGAAGGAGTATCTTCACCACTTATTCCAGTAGAACAAGGACATAGTCTAACTAATTGCCATTTATCAGGTGTTCCTTTATAGATATAAGTTTTTTGATTTTCTAGATTCACGTTGATAAGGTAAGATGTAGTACTTTCAATATTTAATGTATTAATGTTATTTGGAGATATAGTAGTTGTTAATGCACGTGAGGAAGCTTCAATAATAGCAGAGTTCTTATCTAAGTATTCTTGTTGCTTTGCTTTAATTTCCATTACTTTTTCTTTTACATTAATATCATTTCCTAAGATATCACTATTGTTTGAAATTTTGGAGAGGGCTTCATTATAATAATCATTGCTAACTAGATTATCGCAATAAGCTAATAAGTTTTCTTTAAATTTATTTTTTGAATTATTTAAGTATATTAATGACTCAGAATAATTTAAATCTAAAGTAGAGACTTTTTTAAAACAAGATATTGCTTCTATATAGTTTTCAGTATTGAAATAATCTACACCAGTATTATAATTTTTAGTAGAATCCTGAATTAAATCTATTGAAGCAGAGATATTATATAATTGAGCATATGGTATTATATTATAACGTTGTATTTCCTTGAGTTGTATTAATGCATCTTCGGATGATATATTTTTATTTTGAATATCTTCTGACAAAGCAGTAATATTAGTATTAAAATAATTATAAATATCATTATTCATCATTAACAGCTTAAATGGATTAAAATTTTGTTTAGTTAATAATAAATTATTGGCTTCTGAGAATTTATAATCATTAAAATTTGTTTTAAAAGTACCAATGAATTTGTTATATTTATAAGATTCATAAATACCACTTAAACATATAATTATAAGTAATGCTAATAAACATATGATTTTCTTATATATCTTCTTAATTTTTGTTTTATTATGATAAGTTTTATTTATTTTCAAGAAAATGCCTCCTAGTCAAGTAACTAATAAGTTAAAAGAGTATTTGAATAAAACATAAATATTAAAATAACAGTATATCCTCTTTTATCTATAATATTGACAATAAAAGCAAATAATAAACATATGCATTATAAAACTAAATAATACTAATGTGGAGGGAAATGTGAAAGATAAAACTAATTTTTTTAAAAGGGTTATGACTTCTATATATGACATAAAGGTTTTTTCTAAATATGTTAAAGAAGGAATTGTTAAATCAATTTCATATGCAGTGTTACTTACTTTAATTTTAGTTGGAGTAAAAGATATTTTTATTGGATATAAAACTCATAATATTGAAATGATAAGTTTTATATATGCAATAGGTATGGATTTTGGAACAGCATTTTTAAACTTAATGTTTAATTGTTTAATTGTAACTGCGGTTGCATCACTTTTTACACTATTCATGAATATGGTAGTTAAATATGCTGCATTATATTCAGTAACGTTATATGCAGCTACATTGCCATTAATAATTCAAACTATATTGGAAACTGTTAATCCAGATATAAGTTTTGACACTATGTTTATTATAGGGACGTTAACGTATGTTATATTAATATTAAAGTATATAAAAGACGAAATAATAAAAAACCTTAATTAAAATTTTATTTAGGTCAGAGTTGTTAACTGGGAAAAAATATGATATTATATACTAAGGGTATATGGTAAAAAAAGTAAAATAGATAATAAAAAAGGGGATTTGAAAATGGTTGAGGTTGATATTTTAAAAGATGATCAGGTAGATAATGATTATATGTTAATCAAGGGGGAACTTGCGAAACTCTCAAAGGAAGAATTAATTAATAAGCTCATAAAATTATCAGAAGGTAAAAATGCTCAAGAAGATTTTATTTTAAATATTTCTCATGATTTAAGATCACCGCTAAATATAATATTAAGTATTTTTCAATGTTATAAGGATGAATATAAAGACATAGAAAAGGGTAGTGAATTTAAAGAACATATGGAAAGTATAAAAAGAAATGCATATAAGATATTAAAGCTTGTAGATAATCTTATAGATACTACAAAATTAGAAAAAGAATATTATAATCTTAAAAGATATAATTTAGATATAATTAATTTAATAGAATGGAATATATCATCTATAGATAAATACGCTAAACAAAAAAACATATCATTAGTTTTTGATACAAATGTTGAGGAATGTATTATGGCAATAGATCCAGAAGCAATAGATAGAATAATTATGAATTTAATTTCTAATGCAATAAAGTTTTCACCACAGGGAAGTAGTATATATATAAATACCTGGAAGAGCATTAATCAAATAACTATTTCAATAAGAGATGAGGGTATAGGGATACCTAAGGAAGAACAAAGTACTATTTTTAATAGATTTATTCAATCCTCAAAGAATAAAAATAATGAAAATTCCGGAAGTGGGATAGGTTTAGACTTAGTTAGATATTTAACAAAAGCTCATAATGGAAGTATAGAACTTATAAGTGAAGAGAATAGTGGGTCTGAGTTTATAATTAAATTACCTATAGAAATGTTAGAATTTAATGAAATACCACAAAATAAATGCTTAAATACTCAAAACAAAGTAGAATTACTTGAGTTAGAATTTTCAGATATTTATCTATAATAAATTAAGATAGATACTATAAATAGGTTATCTAAAAATAATCAAATAAACTTTATTTTTAGATAACTAATTCAAGATGGAAACACTATTTAATTAAATATTAAAATAATATTATATAAAATTAATATTATAAACTTGATTATTATAAGAGCTTGTGATAATATAAATTTGTTGTTTGAAATTAATATGGAGCGTTAGTTAAACGGATATAACCTACCGCTACGGACGGTAAATTGATGGTTCGATTCCTTCACGCTCTACCAAATTCATAAAAAGAATGGCTTAACCCTTGAAGTTAAGCCATTCTTTTTATTTTATAATTTTAGAACCAATACGTTCACCCAATTGAATTTTACATTCAAAGCCTAAATTAGATTGTTCTAAAATATCAGTATCTATTTTCACAGAATTTCTTTCAAAAAATAGTATTGTTGTTGATCCTCCAAATTTAAAATAGCCTTTTTCATCACCTTTATTTACGCGAATATTAGGTGAATAAGTTTGGAGTATTGAACCAACACAAGTAGCACCAACTTCTATATGTAGCACATCTTTAAAATTATCTGATTTAAATAATGACCATTCTCTTTTATTTTCGCAAAAAAGCTTAGGAATACTCTTCAGTGCTATTGGATTTACAGAATAGTAATGTCCTTTAATATAGTGATTTTCACAAGGGATGCCTGAGTCCACAAAGTGAAATCTATGATAGTCAGTAGGACATAGTCTTAATATAATGCATACTCCATTTGTATATTTATTAGCAATTGTGTCATCATTTATTAATTCTTTTAAACTATAGGTTAAGCCTTTAACTTGAATTATGTTATCTAAATCAATATTTTCATAAGCAGTAATTCTTCCATCACCAGGAGAAATTAATATATTTTCAGTTTTATTTAGTGGTCTAGCCTCAGGTATTAATTCCCTTATAAAAAAATCATTAAAGGAATTAAATTCAGAGGTTTTTTTCTTTGCCATGTCCATATCAATATTAAAACTTTCTATAAATGAGGGAATTTTATTAGCACTTAATTTTGTATCACAAAACATTCCATATATTTTAGAAAATAGTTTCTTTTTAGCAATAAGTTCAGTGATGTTTTTACCAATTGGAGATTCATATGTCCATTCAATGTACTTCTTCCCTGCAATGAGTTCTTCTTCATAGGTTTTTGTAGTTCTATTATATACTTCAATCATAAATTTAATTGTCAAAACTCTACAAAACAATACAGATAGAAATTCCATCAAGCTTTATAATGTTACAGTTATGACAAATAACCTCCATTTCTTATTTTAATTAGGCACGTGCATAAAATAGACTAGCATACTAACTTGTTATTTTTTTATGTGCCTTATATATATTCGAACTAAATTCTATAATAATACTATGGAATTAGTTCGAATTACTAGAAAATATGCTTTTAATAAATTATGTGTAAAAGATATGAATTAGTTTTATTATTTTTACACCTTAAGGCTAATTTTATCACATAAAATGAAAAATTCAAAAATAAGTTAAATTTAATAAATATATTATTAAATAATACGACGTATTCAATTGTAGAATTATGGTGTAATAATCATCTTGATGATATAATAGTTAATGGTAGAATTATGAAGGGGAAATGAGGAGAAGTATTATGAACAAAACAAAAAACTTGATATTTGAATCTGCAATAAAAGTATTTTCTGAAGCTGGATATAGAGGAGCTACAATGGATGATATAGCTGCAAATGCAGGACTTGTAAAAGGTACATTGTATTATCATTTTGCAAGTAAGGAAGAAATATTTAATTTTATTGTTGAAGAAGGACTTCAAATATTACAGAATCAAGTTAGTAAAGTTCAATATCTTAATGTAGGCCCAATTGAAAAATTGGTAAAAATATGTAGAATACAATTAACTTTTCTTTATGGATATACAAATTTTTTTAAAGTAGTAATGAGTCAACTATGGGGAAGTGAAAATAGACAAAATGAATTACGTAAAAAAATAAAAAAGTATATAAATGAAATTGAAATTAATATAAAAGTTGCAATGGAAAATGATGAAATCCAAAAAGGTGATACGGAACTTATAGCATTTCAATTCTTTGGGTCACTATGTTCATCTGCAATATATGAATCAATTTATAATGAAAGAACAAATTTAGAAAGTATTATTGAGAGTACAATAAAATTTACATTAAAGGGATTAGGAATAAATATTGAAACCGTAAATTAAGAATAATATTTGAATATATTAAATCGTGATAATAGGAGAGAAGTTAAATGAGGTTTTTAGCAAGTGATTTAGATGGAACTTTAGTTAGAAATAATAAAGTTATAGATAAAGATCTAAAAGCATTAAAGAGATTGAAGGAACTAGGGCATAAAGTAATAGTATCAACGGGCAGAAGTTTAAAAGGTGTAAAAGATATTTTAAGCGAATATCCTTTTGAGTACGACTACTTGGTTATGTGTAATGGTGGATTAATAATAGACAAGGAAAATAAAATAATACATGAAAAAGTAATACCTAATAAAATACAAAATAAAATAATTACCGATTTCTATAACATGGGAGATTCATTAATATATTATGATGATGGAAATGATACATATATGATAGAAAATGAATCAGTGGATATATCAAATGTAGATGCAGATTTCTTTAATCATTTTTCATATAAAATTACATTGGAGCATGCACTAAGTAACACTATGGATTCACAGATTATGAGTATTTTTAATGTATCACAATCAATAGAAAAATCAGAATTTATAAGAGATAATTTGTTGGAAAAATACAGTAAGCATATAGAAGCATTTAGGAATCAATGTTTTGTGGATATAGTACCTAAATATTGTTCAAAAGGAAATGCCATTATGAGAATATTAGAAGAGGAGAATAAGGGAACAGAAATGTTGTATGCAGTAGGAGATTCTTTAAATGATGTATCAATGTTCAATATTACAAAAAATAGTTATACATTTAATTCAGCAGAAGAAGTAGTAAAGCCACATGCTGATAATCTTGTTGATTACGTTTATGAAGTTGTAGAAGATATGTTAAGATAGAAAACCTATTAATAATTATATAAAGGAATGCCATTTAAAAGGATTTTTGATATTCCCTTTAAATGGCATTTTTCTAATTCTATTTATTAGAATTAGAGAATTCTAAGTATTCATCAAATGTCATAGTTTTATCAATTATAGAACCATCATCTTTAATATCTATAACTCTAGTTGCTATAGTTTGGATGAATTGGTGGTCATGAGAAGCAAATAGTATGTTACTGCTATAATCTTTTAAACCATTATTTACAGCTGTTATTGATTCAAGGTCAAGATGGTTAGTTGGTTGATCTAACATTAATACATTAGCATTAGAAAGCATCATCCTAGATAACATACATCTAACCTTTTCTCCTCCAGATAATACATTAGCTTCTTTTAGTGCTTCTTCTCCGGAGAATAACATTCTACCTAAGAAACCTCTAATATAGCTTTCAGACTTTTCTTCTGAATATTGTCTAAGCCAATCTACTAAAGAAAGGTTACAATCATCGAAGAATTTTGAATTGTCATTTGGGAAGTAAGAATTAGTAATAGTTATTCCCCATTTGAATTCGCCACTATCTGGTTCCATTTCGCCAGCTAATATTTTAAATAATGTAGATACAGCTATTTCATTACCAATAAGAGCAATCTTATCTCCTTTATTAACCATGAAACTTACATTGTCTAAAACTTTAACTCCATCAATAGTTTTAGATAAATCCGTAACTGATAAAATATCATTACCAACTTCTCTTTCAGGTTTAAATCCTACAAAAGGATATTTTCTGCTTGATGGTTGTATATCATCTAAAGTAATTTTATCTAATAATTTTTTACGAGAAGTTGCTTGCTTAGATTTAGAAGCATTAGCACTAAATCTTGCAATAAAGTCTTGTAAATCTTTAATTTTTTCTTCCTTTTTCTTGTTTTGATCTTTTGATAATTGAAAAGCTAATTGACTTGATTCATACCAGAAATCATAGTTACCAACATAAATCTTAATTTTTGCAAAGTCAACATCAGCCATTTGAGTACAAACTGAATTTAAGAAATGTCTATCATGGGATACAACTATAACAGTTCCATCAAAGTTACCTAAGAAGTCTTCCAACCAGTTTACAGCTTTTAAATCCAAGCCGTTAGTAGGTTCATCTAGAATTAATATTCCAGGATTACCAAATAGAGCTTGAGCTAAAAGAACTTTAACTTTTTCTCCTCCAGTTAATTCTGATACATTTTTAAAATGAAGATCTGTTCCTATTCCTAATCCTTGTAGAACTGAAGAAGCTTCAGATTCAGCTTCCCAACCATTAAGTTCAGCAAATTCACCTTCTAATTCAGAAGCTTTAATTCCATCTGCATCAGAAAAATCAGTTTTTGCATATATTTCATCTTTTTCTTTCATTATTTCATATAGTCTTTCATTACCCATTATTACAGTTTCTAGAACTTGAAAATCATCATATTTATTATGTTCTTGCTTTAACACTGACATTCTTAAGTTAGCAGCAATCGAAACTTCACCAGTATTAGGTTCTATTTCTCCAGACAGTATTTTAAGGAATGTACTCTTTCCAGCACCGTTGGCACCAATAACTCCATAGCAATTTCCAGGAGTAAATTTAAGGTTGACATCTTCAAAAAGTTTACGTCCACCAAATCTTAGACTAACATTTGATACGTTTATCAATCTTTCTACCTCATTTCATATTATTATAATTATTATAGCAATGTACAATGCACAGTTTTCAATGCACAATTAAGGCAAATTTCCTTAATTGTGTATTGTAAATTGTGCATTGGTAATTACATAAGTAGTTTCGTTTCATGTTGATTATTATATCATACAATCAATGTATTTTGAATTAGTATATTACTTGTAATCTTTAGGAGTGCCAAAACATTCATCTATTAATCTTTCACTCATACGTCTATAGAGATTGCTCATGTTGACATATGCACATATAAGCAAAAGTTTTTCTTCATATTCTCCTAGAGTGTCATCCTTAGTATTTACCAGCTGTTTTATATTATTATAGATTTTATTTGAAGAATTTTCGATATCTTCTAAATTCAAATCATAGATATCAAGAAAAGATTGATATACATCATTTAAAGGATATTCCTGTTCTTTTTCAAAAGAATCAACTATAGGAGTTAAAATAGTTTTAATATCAGTTAAAGATAGACATCCTTTTAAGTTATAAATTAAACCCATTAAAATAAGATGATTTTTAGTATACTTTTTATTTTTAATTTTCATTAGAAGATTACCTTTTACATAATTATTAATCATGGTTTTAGTAAGAACTTTATCATCATCATTTCTTTTAGTGTAGCTTAATTTACTTTCAAAAAGTTGCATTACTTGATCCATGTACAAATCAATTTCAGGAAAAGCATCTAAATTAATATTATTAGATGCTTTCTGTGAATTTATATAGCTATCAATATTAAAGTCATTCATAAAATTTCACTCCTCACATAGTAATAAAAACTATGTCTTTTATTATAATTTCAATATTAATCGAAAGAAAGTGATAATTCAAGCATTTATGGGTAAAATACTAATTATCAATAGAAAATAAGGAAAAATAACTTTTGCAATATAAATGGATATATGAAATAATTATCAATATACTAACACGTAGTTATCAAAACTATGTGTAATTAAATGGGAGGTAAGAGGATGGAGAAATATTTAAGAGAACCTATTAATGGATTAACTCATTGTATTGGTGCAGTATTGTCATTATTTGCTTTGATTGCTATGTTAGTTAAAGCATATATAACAGAAAGTTCTGCAATAACATTTGGATCAGTATTATTTTTGGGAGTAAGTATGATTTTATTATACAGTGCATCAACAACATATCATTGGGTAAAAGCTAGTGATAAAGTAATAAAAATGCTAAAAAGATTAGATCATTCAATGATATTTATTTTAATTACAGGATCATATGCTCCATTCTGTTTAGTGGCATTAAACGGGAAAATAGGGACGAATTTATTTTTAGCTGTAACAATATGTTCAGTTATAGGAATAGGATTCAAATTGTGTTGGGTAACTTGTCCTAGGTGGTTAAGTAGTGCAATGTATATAGGAATTGGTTGGTTTGCAATAGCTGCAATATATCCAATATCGAAAGTTTTACCAGTAGCAGGGTTAGTATGGTTCGTTTTAGGTGGAGTAATGTATACAATAGGTGGAGTAATATATGCATTGAAAACAGAAAAAAGGATATGGCTATTTGGAAGACATGAGATATTTCATGTGTTCATTATGCTAGGTACATTGTGTCACTTTATTTGTGTATTTTCATATATAATTTAAAGAAGAGATAATATGAAACTAAAAAATGAATATTAAAATTTATATTCTGCTGGTTTTGATTATTAAATAAATATAGGACTAAGGGATTCGATTTGCATCCTTTAGTCCTTTTTTATTTAGTATTAGAAGATTCAATTTCTATTTTAGCAAACCTCCTTAGAAAATACATTTATTAACAATAACTATACTAAAAATTGGAGTTATAATCCAGGTGAAAGTTTAGGGATAATATTTTCTATCTTGATAAGATAAATTAGGTATAGTAAGATAAAATATAAGAAATAAATATCACTTTTAAGGGGATGTAAAAATGGGCTTTCGTCAAAGATTAAAAGATGCCAACAGAATAGTTGTAAAGGTTGGTACATCGACATTAACTTATGATAATGGAAATATTAATTTAAGTAGAATTGAAAAATTAACAAGGGTTCTATCTGATATAGTTAATTCAGGTAAACAAGTTACTCTTGTAACATCAGGTGCAATTGGTGTTGGTGTGAATAAATTGAAATTAAAAGAAAAGCCCCAAAGTATAAGAGAAAAGCAAGCAGTAGCATCAGTTGGACAATGTGAATTGATGCATATATATAGTAAATTCTTTGGAGAATATAGTCACATAGTAGGTCAAGTTTTACTTACTAGGGATGTAGTAGAAGATGATCATATTAGGGAAAATGTGTGTAACACATTTGAAACCTTATTGGAGAAGAAAATAATCCCAATAGTAAATGAAAATGATACAGTTGCAATAGATGAAATAGAGAATATAGTTAGATTTGGAGACAATGACAATCTATCAGCTATAGTAGCATCATTAATTAATGCAGATTTGCTAATAATATTATCTGATATAGATGGATTTTATGATTCAGATCCGAGAAGCAATGATGAAGCAAAATTATTAAAAGAAGTTAGGGATATAACACCTGAATTAGAAGAATGTGCTGGAGGGGCTGGCTCCAAATTAGGTACTGGTGGAATGATTACAAAAATAACAGCAGCTAAAAAAGCGACCAAAGCAGGGGTAGATATGGTTTTGGCTAATGGTAGTGAACCAAGTATATTATTAGAGATTTTAAGTGGTGAAGAAATAGGAACTTTATTTTTATCATCTGTAAAAAAATAGGATGGAGGTTAAAAGATGAATGAATTATTAGGAAAAAATTATTTGGTAGATATGGGGCAAAACTCAAAAGAAGCATCTTATGAATTAGGTATTGCATCAACAAAGGAAAAAGATGATGCACTGATTTTTATGGCTGAAGAATTGATTGATGCAAAGGAAGAAATAATTAAAGCTAACGAACTAGATTTAGGAGTTGCTAAATCAAAAGGTACATCAATAGCTATGTTAGATAGATTAGCACTAAGTGATGAGAGAATTGAAGGAATGGCTGATGGACTTAAAGATGTTGTTAAACTTCAAGATCCAATTGGTGAAGTAATTTCGATGTGGCAAAGGCCAAATGGATTACAAATAGGACAAAGGAGAGTGCCAATTGGAGTTGTAGGAATAATTTATGAAGCAAGACCTAATGTAACGTGTGATGCAGCAGCACTTTGTTTAAAGACAGGAAATGCTGTTATATTAAGAGGTGGTAGTGAAGCTATTAATTCGAATAAAGCTATAGTTAAGGCTTTAATTAAGGGGATTGAAAGAGCTGGATTACCTAAATATTCAGTTCAACTTGTAGAAGATACAAGTAGGGAAATTGCAACTGAGATGATGAAATTAAATGAATTTATAGATGTTCTTATTCCAAGGGGAGGAGCCGGGTTAATTCAATCAGTTCTTAAAAATGCTACTATTCCAGTTATAGAAACAGGTACTGGTAACTGTCATATATATATAGATGAAAACTGTGATTTTGAAATGGCAAAGAATATTGCTGTTAATGCAAAGGCATCAAGGCCTTCAGTTTGTAATTCAGCTGAAAAGCTTCTAGTAAATGAAAAAATAGCTAAGGACTTTTTACCAATAGCAATTAAGGCTTTAAGAGAAAATGGAGTTTCAGTTAAAGGTGATGAAGCATCACAAGCTATAATAAATGATATTGAAAAAGCTAATGAAGAGGATTGGGGAAAAGAATATTTGGATTATATCATGGCAGTAAAAATAGTTAAGGATGTAGATGAAGCAATTACTCATATAAATAAATATGGAACAGGGCATTCAGAAGCTATCATTACAGAAAGTTATAAAAATTCTCAAAAGTTTCTTCAAAGAGTAGATGCAGCAGCAGTTTATGTTAATGCTTCAACAAGATTTACAGATGGTTCTGAATTTGGATTTGGAGCTGAAATAGGAATAAGCACTCAAAAGTTACATGCTAGAGGTCCAATGGGACTTAAGGAATTAACAACAATAAAATATATTATTTATGGAAATGGACAAATAAGATAGAAGTTTAAGTATCGACATATATAATAAAAATATGAGGGAGTGGCTTTTTAGAGAAGTACCCCTATATTTTTATTTACTTTCATATTAAGAATTGTACATGTTTAAATTAATCAAAAAATAAGTTACTAGAGGTAAAATATTATGAATGGGAGAATAATACAAATGAATAAATGGAATATTAGGGAATTTAATAAATTAACATTGAAACAATTATATGAAATAACTAGAAGTCGATGCGAAGTATTTATCCAAGAGCAGAAGATTATATGTGAAGAAGAACTTGATGGATTAGATGATAAGTGTATACATGTATTTTTAGAAGAAAATGAAAGAGTAGTAGCCTATTGTAGGATAGTTCCAAAAGGAATAAATCATGAAAACATATCAATTGGAAGAGTATTGGTTTTAAATGAATTTAGAAAAAAAGGTATTGCCCAGGAAATGCTTAAGGAAACTGTTGAATATATTAAGTCAAATTTTCAAGAGAATAAGATTGTGTTATCTTCGCAGCTATATGCAAAATCATTATATGAAAATGTTGGATTTATTGTAACATCAGATATCTATGAGGAAGCTGGAATACCTCATATAGAGATGCATAAGTTGTTAATAAAATAATCTTTTTTTATTTATGGAATTATAGTATAATTTCAATGTGAAAACGTATTACAAAAATGTAAAAAGGGGATGACAGTTATGAAAATTGCTTTAATAGCTCATGATAAAAAGAAACAAGAAATTATTGAATTTGCAAAAAAGCATAAGGAAATATTAGCTAAGTATGATTTAGTTGCTACTGGAACAACAGGAAAGATGATATCAGAAGCAACTGGGCTTGAGGTTAAGAGATATTTATCTGGGCCATATGGAGGAGATCAACAGTTAGGTGGGCGTATTGCTGAAGGTCAGATTGATTTAGTAATATTTTTTACAGATCCACTAACTTCACAACCTCATGAACCTGATGTATCAGCATTACTTAGAGTGTGTAATGTACATAATGTAGCAGTTGTTACTAATATAAAAACAGCAGAGCTTATAATAGACAAATTTTAATTAGTGGACATGCTCTGATATAAAAATGAAGTAGTATTTTTATTGCAATGATATTTATGGGATTTATAATTCATATGTAGTGATTTTAGAATATACTAATAAATAAAGTGTATTCCGAATGATTACTATGAAATTATAAGTCTCATTTTTATTTATGTATATTAAAAAATACAAGTTAAAAATAAAAGATACTTTCGAAGTACTTTTAATTGGAAAATAAAAAATTAGAACCTAATTTCAAAAAAAATCATAAGTTATTAGTAGCACCATAAATTAATTTTCGGGGAGAAAGTAATGGATAAACAAGAAGAGATATTAAGTAAGATAAATTTAGATGAAGAAGTTAGAGTGGTTGAAATTGATGCTGAGGGGAACTCAGAAGAAGATTCTTTGATTTAGGAATAATAAAGAATACCATTATTGAACCACTATATATAAGTCCCTTTGGAGATCCAAAGGCCTATTTAATAAGAGGAACAGTTATTGCTATTAGGCATGATGAGGCTAATAAAATAAGAGTTAGAACAATTAGTAAGGAGTGAGCTTAATGGGGCTGACTAAAGGTTCTATGGGAATTAAAATAATAGAAAGCGGTGATAAAGATAAGAAATATGATTTTACAATTGGACTAGCAGGAAATCCAAATGTAGGTAAAAGTACTGTATTTAATACACTTACAGGACTTAACCAACATACAGGAAATTGGCCTGGTAAGACAGTAACTAATGCCGAAGGTTTATATGAGCACAATGACAAAAAAATAAGAATTATAGATTTACCGGGAACTTATTCCTTATTATCTGATTCTGAAGAAGAGGAAATAGCAAGAGATTATATTTGTTTTGAAAATCCAGATGTTGTAGTTATAGTAGCAGACGCAACATCTTTAGAAAGAAATTTAAATTTATTTATACAAATTTCAGAGATAACAGATAATATAATTTTATGTGTAAATTTAATGGATGAAGCTAATAAGAGGGGAATATCAATAAATGAAGGTGAATTAAGTAATATATTAAATATAAAAGTTATCAAAACATCAGCAACTGATAAAGTAGGATTTTCAGAATTAAAAGATGCAATTAATGAAATAGTTATTAATAATCAAAATAAAGTTAGAACTATAACTTATAGCGAGGATATTGAATTTGCAATAAAGAGCGTAGAGGAATTATTGAAAGATTTCATTATGGATAATAAGAAAAAAAGGTGGATTTCTTTAAGATTATTAGAAGGAAATAAGAAAATAAAAGCAAAAATTAAGATGAAATTTAATATAGATGAAATTATATTACAAAAGATTAGTGAAATAGCTATAAAGACAGAAAAACATATGAATAATAAATGCATTGGAGATGAATTAGTAGAACAAATAATTAAAAGAGCAGAAGAGGTAACTAAAGCAGTAGTTAAAAATAAAACTAAATATGATGATTTTAGTAAAAAGGTAGATAAAGTTCTAGTATCTAGAATGACAGGAATTCCGGTTATGATACTACTATTAATATTAATACTATGGACAACAATAACTCTTGCGAACTATCCATCTCAAGTTTTGAGTTATATGTTTGAAGAAATAGGCTTATGGTTGAAAGATTTATTGCAAAGTGTAATTTTACCTAAATGGATAGAAGGCATATTAATGGATGGTGTATATGCAACATTAACGTGGGTAATATCTGTAATGTTACCACCAATGGCAATTTTCTTTCCAATGTTTACATTACTTGAGGATTTAGGTTACTTGCCAAGAATAGCATTTAATTTAGATAAGTGCTTTAGAAAATGCTCTTCATGTGGAAAACAAGCACTAACAATGTGCATGGGGCTTGGCTGTAATGCAGCAGGGGTAATAGGCTGTAGGATAATAAATTCACCTAAAGAAAGATTTATAGCAATTTTAACAAATGTGTTCATGCCTTGTAATGGTAGGTTTCCTATGTTAATTACAATTGCTACAGTATTTGTTGGAGGAATGGCAGGTGGATTTAATGGAAGTCTCTTTTCAGCAATTATAGTAACCACAATGATTATTTTAGGTGTATTTATGACATTAATAAGCTCTAAGATATTAGCTAAAACTGTATTAAAAGGTACGCCATCACATTTTATTTTAGAATTACCTCCTTACAGAAAGCCTCAAGTAGGTAAAATATTACTCAGATCACTAATAGATAGAACATTATTCGTACTTGCAAGGGCAATTGCAGTTGCAGCGCCAGCTGGAGCAATTATTTGGATATTCGCAAATGTTATGATAGGCGATTCATCAGTATTAATGTATTGTACAAGTTTTTTTGATCCCTTTGCTAAGATTATAGGGATTGATGGTTATATAGCAGTAGCATTTATCTTAGGACTTCCAGCAAATGAGATTGTAATGCCAATTATGATAATGAGTTATTTAAAGCAATCAACAATGATAAATATAGATGGATTTGATGGCTTAAAAGAAGTACTTTTAGCTAATGGATGGACAACTCTTACTGTAATAAATACTATGATATTATGTATAATGCACTTTCCGTGTGCTACAACATTACTAACAATAAAAAAGGAAACAGATAGCATTAAATGGCCAGTTATAGCATTTATACTCCCAACAATACTAGGAATAGGACTTTGTTTTTTAACAACAATAGTATATAGAATTGTAGCTTGAAATAAACTTAAAGGTTTGAATGTATATTTAGCATTTAAGCCTTATTTTAGGTATCTTCAAGATTAAAACTTCTAAAAAGTGATAATAAATTATTATATGTTAGTATAATATACTTTTTTGATATAATTACGTAAGGCATATTCAAAAAAATAAAAGATCCAATATAAATCACATCTTTAAGTTTGTTATATTTTTTGATATGCATAAAAGAATAAGAGAAGGAAAGAGAAAAATGAATATTTTAAATAGATATACATTGATAACTGGTGGGACCGAAGGAATTGGTCTAGAATTAGCAAAACTTTTTGCTGCTGACAATCATAATTTAATTATCGTAGCTAGAAATCAAGAGAAATTAGAAGCTATTAAAGTTAAATTTGAAAAAGAATATAAAATAACTGTAGAGATAATACAAACTGACTTATGTGTGGATAAATTCTGTGAAAAAATAATAAAAGTTGTGGAGGAAAAAAAATTCATTGTGGATAATTTAATAAATAATGCGGGTATTGGTGGTTTTGGATTTTTCAGCGGATCAGATGATGGATTTGAGGAGAAATTAATAAATATAAATATTATTGCATTAACTACTCTTACGAAGTATTTTATAAAAGATATGATTAAAAGACAAACTGGTGGGATCTTAAATGTAGCATCAACAGCTGCTTTTATTGGAGGACCTAAGATGGCTATGTATTATTCGAGTAAAGCATATGTTTTATCATTAACAGAAGCAATTCATGATGAAGTGGAAAATTTAGGCGTAAAGGTAAGCTGTCTTTGCCCAGGACCAGTAAAAACATCATTCCAAGAAAAGTCAGGTATAAGAAAGTCAGAAAAAGCAAAAAAATATTTAATGGATGCGAGTAAGGTTGCAGAAGAAGCTTATTTAGGATTCTGGAAAGGAAAGACAATAATCATTCCAGGTTATAAAAATAAATTATTAATCTTAGTGAATAAGTTAATACCAAGATTATTAAGTAGAAAAGTAATATTAAAGAGCAATAGTTAGTACAGATGTAAAAAGTGAAAACTACTCTTATGCAAATTGACTGAAATAAGAATTAGTGCATTTATTTCTATACTTGTATATATATAGAATAAACAAGAATAATTTAGGCTTGGATATTTATAATTTAGTATAATATGGACAATGAATAAAAATTCATATTAAATGCATTTTTATACTTTAAATAATTATACTTATGTGATAGTATTAATATATTGTATGAATATTTATTCTAAATACATAGAATAAAATTAATAAAATATGATTAAAATAAAAAGAATTATATTAAATATATAACTATCCTTAATTTATCTTGACATAACATCATCTATCAACTAAAATAGTTGAAAAGAGAAAATTTTAAAAGTTAAGGTACACTTTAACTTGGTCCTGTGAGGCCAAAAAGGGAGCATAACTATGATATTTGGAAGCATAATGAAAAATTTCATAGCTTATTTTTTGAAATCAATATATGTAAGGTATATCACAGGATAGTGAAGAGAACAGTTTTACTGTAGTCTCTTTGTTATCCTTTTGTTTTATATAAAAAAAGATTCATAAGGTGTAGTTTTAGCAAAAATATATTTGTAGGAGGCTTGAGCATGAAGGCAAAGCTTATATTAGAAAATGGTATGGTTTTTGAAGGTAAAGCTTTTGGATACCTAAAAGAAAGCGTTGGAGAAGTAGTATTTACAACTGGTATGACAGGTTATCAAGAGGTGCTTACTGATCCATCTTATTACGGACAAATAGTAACTATGACTTATCCTTTAATAGGAAACTATGGAATCAATATTGAAGATATGGAATCTGATTCAATCAAGGCAAGAGGTTTTATCGTAAGAGAAAAATGTGATTTACCAAGTAACTTTAGATGTGAATTGACATTAGAAGATTTCTTAAAACAAGGAAAAATAATTGGATTAGAAGCGATAGATACAAGAGCACTAACAAAGGTTTTAAGAAACAGTGGGACAATGAGAGGAATAATTACATTAGAAGATGTTGATGATGAATATGTTAAAGAAAAAATAGCAGGATTTTCAACAAAGGAAGCTGTAAAGACTGTAACTACAGAGAAGTCTTATACAATTCAAGGAACAGGAAAACATATAGCTATTATGGATTTTGGTATAAAAACTAATATTATAAGAAATTTTAAGAAGAGAAATTGTAAATTAACTGTATTCCCAGCTACAGCTACAGCAGAGGAAGTGTTAAGTGTAAATCCAGACTTAGTATTCTTATCTAATGGACCTGGAGATCCGGAAGACTTAGATTTTGCTATAGATAATATAAAGAAATTAGTTGGCATTAAACCAATAACAGGTATTTGCTTAGGACATCAATTATTAGGATTAGCTTTAGGTGGAAAAACTACTAAGCTAAAGTTTGGACATAGAGGATGTAATCATCCAGTTAAAGATTTAGAATCCAATATTGTTCATATAACTTCTCAAAATCACGGTTACGTAGTAGAAAAATTACCAGATGATATAGAAGTTACTCATGTAAATATAAATGACGGAACTGTCGAAGGAATGAAGCATAAGACTTTACCAATATATTCAGTTCAATTCCATCCAGAAGCATCAGCAGGTCCAAAGGACAGCGAATACATATTTGATAAATTTTTAGAATATGCACTATAGGAGGGGTAAATAAAATGCCATTAAATAAAGATATAAAAAAAGTTTTAGTTATAGGATCAGGTCCCATAGTTATAGGTCAAGCGGCAGAGTTCGATTATTCAGGAACTCAAGCTTGTGAAGCATTAAAATCAGAAGGTATAGAAGTTGTACTTGTAAATTCAAATCCTGCAACAATAATGACAGATAAAGAAGTTGCAGATAAAGTTTATATAGAACCATTAACAATAGAATTTGTTGAAAAAGTCATTGCTAAAGAAAGACCAGATAGCTTACTTGCAGGAATGGGTGGTCAAACAGGGCTTAACCTTGCTGTAGAATTAAATGATGCTGGTATTTTAGAGAAATATAATGTTAATGTAATCGGAACATCTATTGCATCTATTAAAGAAGGTGAAGATAGAGAATTATTCAGAAACATGATGAATAAAATTGGAGAACCAGTTATAAAAAGTGAAATTGTAACTGATTTGCAAGCAGGATTAGATTTTGCAGCTCAAATTGGATACCCAGTTATAGTTAGACCTGCGTATACTTTAGGTGGATCTGGCGGTGGTATAGCTAATGATCAACAAGAACTTGAAACTATATTGAAATTAGGACTTCAATTAAGTACAATAAGTCAGGTTTTACTTGAAAAGAGTGTTAAGGGTTGGAAAGAAGTAGAGTACGAAGTAATGAGAGATTCTTATGGAAACTGCATTACTGTATGTAACATGGAAAACATAGATCCTGTTGGTATACATACTGGTGATAGTATAGTTGTTGCTCCATCACAAACTCTTTCAGATAAAGAATATCAAATGCTAAGAACAGCATCAATAAATATAATAAATGCAGTTGGAATTGAAGGTGGATGTAATGTACAATTCTCATTAAATCCAAATAGCTTTGAATATGCAGTTATAGAAATAAATCCTAGAGTTTCAAGAAGTTCAGCTTTAGCATCAAAAGCAACAGGATATCCTATTGCTAAGCTTGCTGCAAAGATTGCGCTTGGATATGGATTAGATGAGATAAAAAATGCTGTAACACAAAAGACTTATGCATGCTTTGAACCAGCACTTGACTATGTTGTAGTTAAAATACCAAAATGGCCATTTGATAAATTCTTTGGGGCTGATAGACAATTAGGAACTAAAATGATGGCTACTGGAGAAATTATGGCTATAGGAGCTAACTTTGAGCAAGCATTTTTAAAGGGTATTAGAAGTTTAGAAATAGGAAAGTATTCTTTAGATCATAAGAAATTTAAAGAACATAGTATTTCAGAATTAAAAGACTTAGTAATGAAGCCAGATGATGAAAGAATTTTTGCATTAGCTGAAATGATAAGAAGAGACTATATGATAGAGAAAATAAGCAAAATCACAGGAATTGATATGTTCTTCTTAGAAAAAATCAAATGGATAGTTGAAGAGGAACAAAGATTAAAACTAAGCAAGATTGAAGACTTAGATAAAGAATGGTTACATAACTTAAAGAAAAAAGGATTTTCAGATAAAGCTATTTCAGATATGTTAAAGGTAAGTCCCGATGATATATATAGATTAAGAGACATATGGAATATAAAACCTTCATATAAAATGGTTGATACTTGTGCGGGGGAATTTGAAGCATTATCACCTTATTATTACTCAACTTATGAGCAATATGATGAAGTTGAAGTATCGAATAATAAGAAAGTTATAGTTATTGGTTCTGGTCCAATAAGAATAGGTCAAGGAATTGAGTTTGATTATGCTTCAGTACATTGTGTAAAAGCATTAAAGAAACTTGGAATTGAAACTATTATAGTTAATAATAATCCAGAAACAGTAAGTACAGACTTTGACGTATCTGATAAATTATATTTTGAACCATTAACAGAAGAAGATGTTTTAAATATAATTGAAAAGGAAAAACCAGATGGTGTAATACTTCAATTTGGTGGTCAAACAGCTATTAAGCTTGCTAATTTCTTGAAGGAACAAAATATTGTAACCCTTGGAACTACAGCAGATCAAATAGATTTAGCTGAAGACAGAGAAAAGTTTGATGATTTATTAGAAAGATTAGATATATCAAGACCAAAAGGTAAGGGAATATGGTCATTACAAGATGGATTGGAAGAAGCAAGAAGATTAAAATTCCCAGTGCTTGTTAGACCTTCATATGTAATTGGTGGTCAAGGAATGGAAATAACTCATGATGAAGAAGAATTAACATTCTACTTGACTAATGCTTTTGCTAAAGATAATAAGAATCCAATTCTTATTGATAAATATTTAATGGGTAGAGAAATAGAAGTAGATGCTATATCAGATGGAGAAAATATATTAATCCCAGGAATAATGGAACACTTAGAAAGAGCTGGAGTTCATTCAGGAGATAGTGTTACTATGTATCCAAGTCAAAATATATCTGATAAGATAAAGGCAGATGTATTAGATTATACTAAGAAGCTAGCACTAGCAATTGGAATAACAGGAATGATAAATATTCAATTTATAGAATTTGAAGGACAATTATATGTAATTGAAGTTAATCCAAGAGCATCAAGAACAGTACCTTATATAAGCAAAGTAAGTGGAGTGCCAATCGTAGATTTAGCTACACAAGTAATGCTGGGAGCTAAAATAGTAGACCTAGGATATGGAATAGATGTATATAAAGAACCTAAATTAGTTTCAGTCAAAGTTCCAGTATTCTCAACTCAAAAATTGCCTAATGTTGAAGTATGCTTAGGACCTGAAATGAGATCTACAGGGGAAGTTTTAGGTATAGGAAGAAACTTAAAAGAAGCTCTTTATAAGGGATTTGTTGGAGCTAATATGTATCCATCAAAAGAAAAAGGAAAAATATTAGCAACAATAAATAAACATGATAAAGCAGAATTCTTACCTATAGCAAAAGATCTTGCGGCAGTTGGATATAAGTTTATAGCAACTACAGGTACTGCTGAATTATTAAGAAATGCTGGTATAGAAGTAGAAGAAATTAGAAAGATTAACGAAGAAGAACCAAACATCTTAGATATAGTTAAAAATAGAGAAGTAGATTTAGTTGTAAATACACCAACTAAGGGAAATGATTCAAAGAGAGATGGTTTCTTAATAAGAAGAGCAGCAGTTGAGAGAAATGTAGGTGTAATTACTGCATTAGATACATTAAGAGCAATTGCTGATGTAGAAATTGAAAAGCTTGATGAAAATAAAGATTTAGAAGTATTTGATATAGCAGCAGAATATAAATAGTATAAGATTTTAAATGGAAGAGATGTTTATCTCTTCTATTTTTTTGTTAAAATTAATATTTATCCGATAGCTAGCATCCGTAACACTCCCACTTCTTCAAGTTGGAGATAACGGTTGCACCCTCCTAGACATTGTTATCCTTGGAGGTATAAGTTCAACTAAGATTCAGATGGGGATCAAATCACACCTGAATCTTAGTTGAACTTGATACCAATATAATCAAATACAATATTGCAATTTAAGATGAAAGTTAGCATATATTAGTTGACAAGCAAACATGCGTTCTATATAATATAATCAATGAACATATGTTTGCTAAGGAGATGTGTATTATGAAAGAAATGGGAAATTTTTTTGTGAAATTAAATTGTAGAAATATAGATAATATTAGAAGCTTGATAATAGATAGGCAAGGAAATTATATAGATAAACAAGAAAAATACATAATGTGTGCAGGAAAGTATGACAAAAATGGTTGGACATTAGTTTTTAGAGCGAGAAGCTTTGAAGAGGCTGAAAAACTTGCAAATATTAATCCATTCATGCATAAAAGGGAAAAAATAAACTAAAGTATTAATCAATAATAAAAAAATAAGCTACATTTAAATTTAGCAGCTTATTTTATATTTCATATCTTATATCAGAAATAACAATTGAAAGAGTTTCTATTAAATTAATTATAGAACCAATTTTATTTTGACAATTACTTTTAACTATTTTTACAAGAGGTCTTAATGGGAAGTTTGGAAGTGTTTTTTCAACTATTCCTATGTCGCCATTACTAAGACTTACAATTGTTCCTTGAGGAAAAGGAATAACAATTCTGCAAAATATATTAATCATATCATAATCGAATAATGTACCAGCATTGGACATTAAATATTCTAATGCATCACTTGGGCACATAGCTCTTTTATATGGTCTATCAGATGTTAATGCATCATAAACATCTGCAATGCTCACAATTCTAGCTAAATAGCTAATCTTATCACCTCTAAGACTATTAGGGTAACCTAATCCATCGAATCTTTCATGATGTTGTAATACTATTAATTTGATATGAGAACTTAAATCAAAAAAATTCTTTATGAAGTCATATCCATACCTTGAATGACATTTTATTATTTCAAATTCTTCGGGAGTTAACCGACCTGGCTTTTGAAGAACTTCTTTTGGTATAAATGATTTTCCTATATCATGAATTAATGCACCAATACAAAGATAAGTCAATTTTTTCTTAGGTAGATTTAGACTAATACCAAGGATAATAGATATTACAGCAACATTCACACAATGAGAATAAGTGTAGTTATCCATACTTTTTATATCAACTAAAGAAAGCAATACATGCTTATTTGATAAAACATTATCTACTATATCTTCTGCAACTTCATTAATTGAATTAAAGTACTGTTTTTCATATCTTGTATATTCATTAAGAGTACGGTTTTCGAATTTATGAACTGAGGCTATTCTTTCTATATCACAAAAAGTTTCCTTAATTATAGAAATAGATTTTTGTCTTAATTCTGGTTTTATAACGTCTTCAATTTCTATAGAGCTATATTCATCAATTATGTAAAGGGAAAGTATTTGGAGTTCTTTGATTTTTTTTAATATGTCATCTGTTAATAAAACACCAGATCTAAGTAAACATTGACCATCACAAGAATATATAGCTTTACCCAATAATGAGTTTTCTCTGATACATTCAATAGGAACTAATCGCATAGTATATACCTCGCAAAATTAATAATAATTATTATATAAATAACATGTAAAATTATACTATAATAATAAAGGAATGTGAAGATAATAGTTTAAAAAACAATATAATATAGAGTATCTCCAAGTAATAATTATTTTGAGATACTCTATTATAATATTAAATATCTAAAAGGTTCATTCTATAAACTGAATATAAAGTTCTAAGTTGACTCATCTTATCTTCAAGTTCAAGATATAGTCTTGATGCATCAGCATAATCTTCATTATTGAAAGCATCTTTAATTTTTGTGAAAAGACTTTTACTAGTATAAGTATCTTTCATTATATAGATTCTTAAGTCGTGTAATTTCATCCAGTTAGAAATATCTAAGTCTAATACTTTATCTAATGAATGAATAGGCTTAAATGACCTAACTTCATCCATATAATTATTAATAACACGCTTAGTTATTTCTGTAGACCATCTTTCAATAGCAGCTAATTTAAAGCTATTAATTATAGCATCTGTAAAAACATCATTTCTTTTTAATGCTTTAAGTTTTGATGGATTACTATCTAATTGTGCTAAGTTTTCATAAACAGTTGCAGGTGCTTTACCAAAATATTTATTTCTTTCTGCCTCTGTAAAGTCTTCAAATATATTTTGTTCAGTTCTATAAGCTCTAGCCTTTTCAAGATAATCAGCAGAGTCTCCAGCTTCTTTAGAAAGTTCAGCAAGAAGTTCAGCTTCAGTTTTGTTATTTTCTACTGCATATATAATACCATCAAGCATTGACATATAAGAAACAGCCATTACAAGATAAGTATTTGAATGTGGATTTGGAGATCTAAGTTCAAATCTTGTAGCCATTGGAGAATTAAAATCTCTAATTAATCCTGCAAGTACAGTTCTGTTTCTTGATGGATTTTCAGGAGATAGACCAAGTGAAGTTACAGTACAAATAGGTGCTTCAAATCCTGGTTTTAATCTCTTTAATGAATTATTTGTAGAAGATACAAATGGATTTATTACTTCATAATTCTTAAGAAGCCCCATTATAGCTCCATATCCAATTATGCTTAAGAATTGATCCTTAGGACCATTAAATATGTTAACTCTCTTTCCTGTTTTTAATTTTAAGCTAACACCTAAATGTGTATGCATTCCTGAACCAGCTACATTGTCTATTGGCTTTGCCATGAATGTAACATCAAGACCATTTCTTCTAAACGTTTCTTGAATAAGTATTCTAACAAATAATTCATTATCTGCAGCTTGAACAGCATCAGAGAATTTCCAATCAACTTCTAATTGCTCCATAACATGATCATAATCTCCAGAGGAAGTTAACTTTGCCTTCACTCCACCAACTTCTTTATGGCCCATTTCAGGTTCAAATCCATACTTCTCCATTAAAAGAAGAGTCTCTTCTAAAGAAGTTCTTACAGAACCCTTTGTACGAGTCCAATACTGTTCATGTAGAACTTGTGAAGTAGATAATTCTTCAACTTCTGCGACAATATTAGGTGTTTTAACCCAGAATTCTAATTCAGTGGCAGATGTTACAATTATTTCATCAATATCGCTTGCTGTAATATTAAATGATTTTAATGTCTCAGGATGATCAATAAATATAGTCATAAGATTTTCTTTAAATGTAGAAACTGCAGAAGTTAAAATGTGTCTTGAGTCTACTGCTTTATTATCATGATATAAGAAACAAGGAATTCTTAGAGTTCCTACTGGTTTATTAGTTTCAGGATCTATAAAATTATAGTTGTAATCTATAATCCATTTA
The DNA here is from genome assembly GCA_003129525.1 of Clostridium beijerinckii. NCBI lineage: Bacteria > Bacillati > Bacillota > Clostridia > Eubacteriales > Clostridiaceae > Clostridium > Clostridium beijerinckii. The sequence continues at coordinate 1,040,172 of CP029329.1, forward strand.
CAATTTAAATCGGTGACCATATCAACTTTTGCATTATCTAAAGTTGCAATACCTGGCAATACTACAGAAGAACCATCTGTTTGAACTGCAACCCCTTTTAAAAATGAATCAATGTCGTCTAAAAAAAGATTAACGGGTATTTTTTCATCGGTGTCATTTCCAGATAGGTCAATTCCTACAAATGAAGCAAATTTGATTTCAGGATGATTATTTAAAATTTCTTTTAAATCCTTAGCATTATGATTTTCTTTAGCAATTATATAAAGTAAATTATTCATATAGTTGTTTATTATAGCAATGCTATAATAAAACATTCACATCCTCTCTAATAATATCGAATAAAATATAGAATTATCTTTTTAATGTTCGTATTTTTAATTATAACAAAATTCTATTATAAGTAATTAATACTGTCAATATATTTAACCAATATTCAAACAACAACACAGCATGTTATTTTATTTCATATAATTGATATATATATTGTATATATTAATATGTTATTAATTATATACCAAATTTATGTTAAAGGTATAGTTAATAACAATTTGGATATAGATTTAATGTAAAATTAAATTTTTTATTTTAAATTGCACATTCAATTGAAAACATTTGAAATTATTTATGGTTATGCAATTTTTATATAATATCTAAATAGATAGGTGAATTAGAATTGCTAGACATGAGATAAATAAAGTAATAAAATATTTATTAGATAAGGTATATTTAACTTTAGTTTTAGTTAATGTGATTAATTTAGAAAAAGATGGAGTGAGGACACTTTGAATATTAAGAATAGTCCCATAGGATTTTTTGATTCAGGGGTGGGTGGTTTAAGTGTAATGAAAGAAGCAATTTCTATCATGCCAAATGAAAACTTTGTATACTTTGGAGATTCAATAAATGCTCCTTATGGAACTAAGGAGCTAAATGAGGTTAGAAATCTCACTTTAAATGCAGTGGATTTTTTATTAAAAAAGAATGTTAAAGCAATTGTAGTAGCCTGTAATACAGCAACGAGCGCTGCAATTGAAGAGATTAGAGATAAATATAAACATATTGCTATAATAGGTATAGAACCTGCTTTAAAGCCTGCTGTTGAACTTAATAGAAAAGGTAATATAATAATAATGGCAACACCTATGACATTAAGAGAGAGGAAATTCAAGCTTCTCATGGATAAGTATAAAAGTGAGTCTGATATAGTATCATTACCTTGTGCAGGTCTTGTGGAATTTATAGAGCAAGGAATATTAGATGGAGAACTATTGGAGAGCTATTTGAAGGAAAAGTTTAAATTTTATTTAGAGGACGATATAGCAGCGATTGTTTTGGGGTGTACACATTATCCATTTATAAAGAAGGCGTTATCTAATGTTATTGGAGATGATATACCCCTTATTGATGGTGGAATTGGTACTTCTCATGAATTAAAAAGAAAATTAATAGAAAGAAACTTGCTAAATAATTCAAAAGAAAAAGGAAATATAGCAATTTATAATTCTATAAATGATAATAAAATTATAGATTTCTGTTATAATCTAATTAATATAAAAATATAGATGTAATTCAGATTATATAAGAAATTTATATAAATAAAGAATTTAAATTTATATTTTAGATAATAATATTTAAGATTGATATCGAGAGGAGAAATTTTAAGATGAAGAATCCAATTATTACAATGACTATGGAAAATGGTGGGGTTATTAAGGCCGAATTATATCCTGAAATAGCACCAAATACAGTAAGCAATTTTGTAGATTTAATTAATAGAGGTTTTTATGATGGATTAATATTCCACAGAGTGATTCCTGGTTTCATGATTCAAGGGGGATGTCCAGAAGGTAGTGGTATGGGAGGCCCAGGATATTCTATAAAGGGAGAATTTACAGGCAACGGTTTTAAAAATACCTTAAAGCATTCAAAAGGAATATTATCAATGGCTAGATCTATGCACCCAGACTCAGCAGGAAGCCAATTTTTCATTATGGTAGCAGATGCTCCACCCTTAGATGGACAATATGCATCGTTTGGTAAAGTTATTGAAGGTATGGAAGTAGCAGATAAAATTGTTGCTCAAAAAACTGATATGTCAGATAGACCTCGTGAAGATCAAGTGATAAAAAGCGTTACAGTAGATATGCAAGGTGAAGAAATTAAAGCACCTCAAATAATTGAGGAATAAAAGAAAAAGACAAATTAGTTATAAAGATATAAAAAGGTAAAATGAAGAGAGGTGTCAGAAGTGGCTATAAGTGATAAGTGCATATTAGCATATGGATTAAAGGAAGAAGAAATTAAAAAGATTGAGAGCCAAAATATTAAGGTAATAGAAGTAAAGAATAGTATGGTCTTAATGAAAGTAGAAGATATAATATGTAAAAGTAGCAATGAATATTCTTATGATGAATTGCCATTAAATGAAAAGGCACTTATTTTTAATGGATTTAAAGATCAACAATTAAAAGTTACTATTAGATATATTAGAGGATTTATTAAAGGTGGAGTGTTAGCTGTGTCTACGGCACAAAATTATAAGTGGACTTTTAAATATTTATTAGAACATTTAGTTGAAGAAAGAGAATGGTTTGAGGCATCTAAAAAAAAGAATGAGTCAAACTAAAGGGGAGAAAGTAAAGTGAGTCGTGTAGGAGAGAATATAAAACAAGCTAGAGAAAAAAGTGGTATGACTGTTAAAGCCTTAGCTAAGAAGTTAGGTGTAGCAGATAAATACTTAAATGAAGTTGAAATGGGAAGAAAAGTTGCTCCGGAATCATTTATAGACAAAGCTGCTAAGATTTTAAAAGCTGATTTAAATGATATAAGTATGGTTGTTACAGATGAAGCGCTAATGGAAGAAAGGAAGACTTTAAAAGAGATTCCTAAGAGAAATGTAGAGAGCTCAGAAGTATGGACAGATGCTTTTTCATCAGTACTTAGAAGTGTTCCAATATATACTTATTCATTATCTAATAAAAAGGGATCTAAAGAGATGCCTATTCACTCAAATAAAATAGAAAATTATCCCCAAGATAAGGTATTTTATTTAGAAATAGAAGATAATGAAATGAATGGCTTTAGAATGTTAAAAGGTGATATTGCTTTTGCACATAGTGTAAAAGAAGTGAGTAATAATGGATTTTTCTTAATTGACTATAAGGGAAGTAGAAAGATAAGACAAGTAAAAATATTAGGAAATTCAAAGATACTTTTAGTTAGCAATGCGGGAAGTTTGCTTACTGAAACTATGGAATTAAAAGAAATAGATGTAATTGCTAAATTAGAAAGAATTGAAATTACATTATAGTAAAAAGAATCATAAATAAAAAGATAGAGGTTAATTGAATATTTCAATTAACCTCTATTTTTGTTACATATAAATACTTAGTTGCATAGTATATTTATATATACTTATTTAGGGTGTGGTTGTTATCATAGGTTTGGAACGACAAATATCATCAAAAGTGGATGCATCAATAGGGTTATTAACAAATGTACCAACATCATTATTAGATAAATTAGGGTATAAATTCAATTTAGAAAATCAAAGCAATAATATAGAACTTGTTATTTTATATAGGGATAGTGCAGATCAAACAAAGGCATTTATTGAAGGTTTGGGTGGAAAATTTCAAGATTTAGGATTTAATTTTGCAATTGTTGAGATACCTATAAATAAACTAGAAGAACTATCAGTAAGTAACACAATTCAATATATAGAATTACCTAAGAATTTATATGAGCAAGATCAAGAAAGTAATAGGGTATCTTGCATACTTCAATTAACTCCTAATTTTGATGTTTCAGGTGACGGTGTGTTAATTGGATTTATAGATTCAGGGATAGATTATACACATCCAGCATTTATGAATACAAGTGGAACTACAAGAATAGAGTATATTTATGATTTAAGTACCGGAGGGAATATTTATAATAAGCAAATGATAGATGAAGCAATAAAATCTAATAATCCATTATCAATAGTTCCATCCAGTGATAATACAGGCCATGGAACTCATGTGACAGGAATTGCATGTGCTGGGGGAAATATAAACCCAATGTATAAAGGGGCAGCACCTAATGCTTCTATAGCAATGGTAAAGGCAGCAAGAGGTGTAACAGTTTTAAGTTCTCAGATAATGCAAGGAATCAAGTTTTTATTAGATAAGAGTAAAGAACTCAATATGCCTTTAGTTATTAGTATTAGTTTAAGTACAAATGATGGAGCTCATAATGGAAGTAGTTTATTGGAACAATACATTAGGACAATAGCAAATTTAGAGAGAGTAGCAATTGTCATTGCTGCTGGAAATGAGGGCGATGCAGGACATCATGTTGGAGGTGAATTAAATAAAACCCAAAGAGATATTTTTAACATAGCAAGTGATGAAAGATCAGTTGTAATGAATATGTATAAATCAATTTTACCTAATATATCAATTAATATAATGAATCCGACCGGTCGTAGCAGTGGAGATATTACTATACAAGAAGGATATATTCAAGGTGCCATAGGTAGTGATAGATATGATATATATGTAGCAGGAGCTAAACCATTTGAATTAAATAGTGAAATTAAAATAATTCTTTCTGCTAGATCTGAATATCTTCTTGAGGGAGTATGGACTCTGGAAATCAATGTTTCAAATGAATATTTAGGGGATTATTCTATATGGCTTCCAGTATTAGAAGGACTTAATCCTAATACAAGGTTTTTAGAACCAATTCAATTAAATACTTTAGGAATACCTGCAACAGTAGATAATATAATTGCAGTGGGAAGTTATAATTATAGAACTAACAATCTTTCATCATTTAGTGGAAGAGGGGCAGAAAATCAAGGAAGCGTAGTAAGACCGGATTTAGTTGCACCAGGAGAAAATATACTGGGGCCGGTTCCAAATGGAAGCTATGATAGTAAGACAGGAACATCAATGGCAACGCCACAAGTATCAGGAATATGCGCGTTAATTATGCAGTGGGGAATAGTTAAAGGAAATGATCCTTATATGTTTGGACAAAGATTGAAGTACTATTTAATAAGGGGTGCAAAAAGAAGACGTATAGATGTAGTATATCCAAATCCTTTATGGGGATATGGAGAAGTTTGTGCTTTAGATAGTCTAAACTTAATTAAAGACGATTTAAGTGCTATTTTAAGTAGAGGAAATACAAATGATAAAGATATATCAGTAACAAATATAGCATTTAATAAATATAATATTTTGAGGAAAAATATCAAAGGAAAGAGTATGGATAATATGAGTAATGGAAAATCAACTTCTAATATGGGTAGATTAAAAGTTCAATGCTTTAAAGGGAATGATTATATTCCAATTGATAATGCTAAGATAACTGTAAAGGGATCATTAGAATCTGAAAATTTGAAAAGTATTGAGTTAGTTACGGATAACGTTGGATTAACAAAAGAAATAGAATTAGAAGCACCACCAGTAGAATATTCTTTAGATGAGAATAGTAATGAGATTCCTTATAGTTTATATGATATAACTGTCGAAAGAAGTGGATTTATACCGATAGTAATAAGAGGATGTCAAGTGTTTCCTACACAAGTTGCATATCAAATATGTAATTTAGAAGCTAATTTAGGAAGAGGAGATATGAGACAAGAAGTTATAGATATACAACCTAATACATTAAATGGGAACTTTCCACCGAAGATACCTGAAGAGGTTGATAAGCCGTTACCACTACCAAGTTCAGGCGTTGTATTACCTCAACCTATAGTTCCAGAATACATTATTGTTCATCAAGGTAGTCCAAATGATATGTCAGCACCAAATTATAAAGTACCATTTAAAGATTACATTAAAAATGTAGCTTCATGCGAAATATATTCAACTTGGACATCATCAACTATAAGGGCAAATGTTTTTTGCATGATATCTTTTACGTTAAATAGAATTTATACTGAATGGTATAGGGGAAAAGGGAAAAATTTTGATGTAACAAGCTCAACAGCTTATGATCATGCATTTAATTATGGAAGAAATATTTATGATAACATAAGTGTAATTGTAGATGAGATATTTTCTACTTATGTAAGGAGAATTGGAAAGAAACAACCTCTTTTAACACAATATTGTGATGGCAAGAATGTGAAGTGTCCAGAATGGTTAAGCCAATGGGGCAGTCAATCATTAGGCGCACAAGGTAAGGTTCCGTTTGAGATATTGAGATATTATTATGGAAATGATATTGAATTAGTTACAGCCGAAAAGGTTGCTGGTAGCCCTCAGTCATATCCAGGAAATGAGTTGACTATTGGATCATCGGGTCCGCCTGTAAGGACAATCCAAAATCAATTAAATAGAATAGCTAGAAATTATCCTTTAATTCCAAAGGTTGCTGAAGATGGACAATTTGGAGCAACGACTGCAGAGGCAGTAAGAGTATTTCAACAGGTATTTACATTACCACAGACAGGAGTAGTTGATTATGCAACATGGTATAAAATATCAGATGTTTATGTTGGAGTAAGTAGAATAGCAGAGCTTAGAAGTACTTGTGAGCAACAAAGTATAATGACAAAAAATGAGTTTATACCACCAGTTGAATCACGTTTAGATAATAAAAGGAAAATGCCTAGATTTTATTACTGAAATTAAGAATATACTCAAATTCAAAACTGCACTTATGTATATATCCTACTGAAACAAAAGCATCAGTTTTATTTTAGTGGTATATATGCATAAGTATAGTTTATTTTTTTACACCATCCAAATTAAAAGAGGGTATAAAAGCAGATGTATTAGTGCCTTCATCTTGAATAAACCCATTTATAATTCCAAGTTCTACAGCATAATTAATTAGACTATCATAATGTTTTGGATTAAGAGATTTATTTATTTCAGGGTAATCACAAGCTTTAAACATAGGTATATATTGATTCATTAAGCTTATATAGATATCATCCCTATATCTATTATAAATAAGATCAATTACCTTTTTGGAATCAAAAAGAAGTCCTGGAAGCATTAAGTGCCTTACAATAACACCTTTAAGGATATTACCTTTTGAATCAAATTTAGGATGACCAACTTGACTTATCATTTCATCAATTACTTTTATGGCATTAGAAGCATACTCATTTGCTTTAGAATATTTAATTGCATATTTATCATTAAAGTACTTAAAATCTGGCAAGTAAACATCAATATATCCATTTAGTGATTTTATTGTTTCAATAGAGTCATAACTATTTGTGTTATAAAGAATAGGAAGTGTTAATTTATTTCTCTTTGCTATTTTAAGCGATTCTATTATTTGAGGAACATAATGGGTTGGGGTAACTAAATTAATATTATTTGCTCCTTTTTCTTGAAGTTCTAAAAATATTTCAGATAGTCTTTCAATAGATACTTCCATCCCAGTAATGGATGCTTGATTTATTGAATTTTGAATATTTATATTGTTTGAAGTAGAAAAAGTAGTTTCTTTGGATGCAGATCCTTGACTTATATCATGATTTTGACAAAAGACACATTTAAAGTTACAATGAGAAAAAAATACAGTACCAGATCCATTACCTTGAGAGATAGGTGGCTCCTCCCAAAGGTGTAAAGAAGCTCTGGCAATTTTAACTTTATTTGAAGCTTTACAAAATCCAATTTGATTATCATTTCTATTAATTTTACAATTCCTATGACAAAGAGTACATTCATCTAACATATCTAAATAATTCATATATACCAAATCCTTATTAAAACATTTTTATAAAAAGTATATCATAAGTAGATAAGCAAGAGTACAAGTTTTATATTTAGGTTCTCCAACTTAATTAACTTGTGCATACGAGTTGATTTCCTTAAAAATGATTTGGTGTGAATCACTTACTCGGCGAGCGAATGCGAGTCAAGTTTCATTATTTACTTTTTAGATATCTTAGAAAAGTCTTTTTTATGTTTAAAGAAAAATATTATACATTGAGATATGAAAATTAAACTTAATAAGCCAAACATAGGATATAGTTTAGTTATAAGATTTCCAAATCCAAGTTGAGAAATTAAAAGCGCAATGCCTAAAACTATAAATATGGATTTATTAAATTTAATATGAAAGGATTGCTCTAGGGTTTTACTTATTGAATACACATCTGAAACCTCAGTAGAAAACATTTCTAGCCATATAATTACAAGTAACAAAGCTTGAATTATATGACCAAATCTATTTGCTACAAAAAGTAGTGGAATTTCATAGTTATATATATAAGGCTGATTAACTGTTAATAATAGATTTATCATTAAACAAAGTATTGTGAGGCCAATTGCACCAGTTATTACACCAACAATCATAATTTTAGGTTTTTTCATTTGAGTACTAAGTGGAACCAAAACTCCTGATGCTGAGAGTGTATTATATCCTGCATACAATATTGTTGAAATAGCAAGTCCTGATTTTTGGGGTGGAAAACTAGATATATTACTGAGTGAAATTGTATCTTTACAAAATGCAAAATATAAAGCTGTAATTAAAGTGAGCGTTCCAATTAATCCTGGAACAATAAAAGAATTAATTTCAATTAAGCCTTCAGTGTCTCGCAGAAGAAAAAATATTGCAATTAAAATCATTATTAGTGAACCAAGTATTTTTGGTATCCCAAAAAATTGATGAATTAACGCTCCACTTCCAGCAAGTATTATAGAAGCACTAGAAATCAGAAAAAAGGTGGTTATAAAACCGGTAAATTTCCCCAATATATTAGGACTTATTATATTTATAACATCACTGTATGAACTGAGATTATAAGTAATGCTTATTTGTGAGATTAGAGAACTCATTACAATATAGAAGATACCACAAGCTATGATACCTAAAAAACTGTTTAATCCATACTTAGTGAAGAATTCTGTAATCTCTTTTCCAGAGGCAAGTCCAGCACCGACAATTGTCCCAATAAAGACTGTGGAAACTTGAAAGACTTTGATTAAATCCTTTTTCAACATTTATCCTCCTTGAAGAATGTTCTTGTATTAATATATAAGGTTTACTTTTGATTTATTCTTTAAATTTACAATATTTAAATAAGTAATTTTAGGTATAGTCTAAAAGTGACTGTTATGCTAGTCTATTATTTTCTTTAAGATGTATAATGTACATTTAATAATTTACAAGGTACAATTAAGGAAGAAAGATTAACTTAGATTTTTTTTAACATATTAATGTAATTTATAAAGATTATTATATTTGCGGATAAGATTGAAACATATTATGTAGATAAGGAGGAAACATGAATAATTTTTGGAATGGAAAGAGGTACCATAGTCTAAACTATTTTTTAAGAGATAAATTTGGGGAAAAGGTATTTAAAGTATCTCTAGATGGCGGATTCTCATGTCCAAATAGGGATGGAAGAATAAGTAGTGGTGGTTGTCTTTTCTGTAGTGAAAGCGGTTCAGGAGATTATGCTGGAGATAGGGAATTATCTATTACAAAGCAATTTAATGATATAAAAGAAATGATGGCACATAAGTGGAAAAGTGGAAAGTATATTGCCTATTTTCAAGCTTATACTAATACATATGCACCTACTGGAGAATTAAGGAGTAAATATGAAGAAGCTCTAAACCAAGAGGGGGTTGTAGCAATTGCTATAGCCACAAGGCCAGATTGTTTAGATGAAGATGTACTGGATTTATTAGAAGAGATAAATAGTAAGGTTTATCTCTGGATAGAACTTGGACTGCAAACTTCAAATGATCAAACTGCTAAGAGAATAAATAGAGGATATAAATTAGAAGTTTTTCAAGATGCAATGAGGAAATTAAAAGAAAGAAATATTGATGTAGTAGTACATGATATTTTAGGACTACCAGGTGAAACTAAGGGGGATATGTTGAAAACCATAGATTATATCGCTCATTCAGGGGCTAAGGGAATTAAGTTCCACTTACTTCATCTAATGAGACAAACACCGATGGTAAAAGTATACGAAAAAGGTGAACTTGAATTCTTATCACAGGAAGATTATATAAATTTAATAACAAAAGGTATATCAATGCTCCCTAAAGAAATGGTGGTACATAGATTAACAGGAGATGCACCAAGGGAACTTTTAATTGGACCTATGTGGAGCTTAAAAAAGTGGGAAGTTTTAAATTCAATAGACAAAGCGTTAGAAGATAATGATTTGTGGCAAGGAAAAAATTTTAAGTAGATAAGTGAGAATCGAGTTTCCTTAAATAATAAACAAGAGCATAGTTACTACAAGTATAATATTTTGACAATGAATATAAACACAATATACAGCGGGGGTACTTATAAATGAAAGTAGATATTATAATATCAGCAGATGATATAACTGAAAGTAAAATTAAAAATAAGATTGCAGTCGTAATAGATATGTTTAGAGCAACTTCTGTAATAGTTACAGCATTAAGTAATGGATGCAAAGAAGTTATTCCTTATTTGACAATAGAGGAAACATTAGAGCATGCTAAGACACTTAATAGAAAAGATTACATATTAGGAGGAGAAAGAAAAGCAGTTAAAATAGACAGTTTTGATTTATCTAATTCTCCATTAGAATATACAGATAGGGTAATAAAAAATAAGACGGTATTAATGACTACTACAAATGGAACTAGAACTCTTACAAAATCAACTTCTGCTAAAAGAATATTAATAGCAGCTATGATAAATGCAAAAGCAGTAGCTAAAGAATTACTGCGCATAGATGAAGATGTAGTAATTATTAATGCAGGAACAAATGGAAATTTTTCAATGGACGATTATATTTGTGGTGGATATATAATTAATGAAATGTTAAATGAAGATAAAAATTTAGAACTTACGGATATATCAAAGACAGCTAATATTATATATGAGGCGAATACTGATATCATGAGTTACGTAAAACAAGCAACCCATTATTCAGTTATGAAATCTCTCAAATTAGATGATGACATTGAATACTGCACTAAAAAGAGCATTATTGAAATAGTACCAGAATATAAAGATAACAAGATAACTTTGACGTCTAATGTTGAATAAGCTTTATTGCGATAAATACAGGAATAAGCAGTATGCAATAAACGGAGTTATATAGTTAAAAGTAAAATAATTTAAATGCGGTATTATTCTGAGATGAATAATACCGCATTTTTAGGCACATGAAAGAAAATAATTATTTCCAAGTTTTTAAATTAATAAATATCTTCTTGAGATTGTCTTAATAGCTCATTTATTCGGGGAGAACAATTTTTCCCCTTGCAAGGACCACTACCTGCACCAGTAGCATTTTGAACTTCTTCTAAAGTAGAAGCACCATTTTTAATAACTTCTTTAATTTTAGCCCGGGTAATTAGTTTACAAGTACAAGTTTTTGTTAATTTATCTAAAATAGACTCATTTAAATTATTATCCATATTAATTCTCCTAAAAATATATTTTCTAAAACTTTAAAGGGTATATTCCTTATTTAAATTATACATTTTAATTTACAAATTATAAAGAATATTTAAAAAAGTAGATTTATTATTATAATAGATAATTTTCATGAAGTTATGAATACAAAAGTAGTTATGGATGTTTTGAAATATATGTCTAAAAATTGTTTGAATACAGGCGTGATTATATTAACAGCAAAGGAAGAACTCGGAGATAAGCTCAAGGCTTTCAATTTAGGAGCTAATGATTACTTAACTAAGCCATTTTTTATGGAAGAATTAAAGGCTCGTATCAATTCCATTTTAAAGAAAGCAGTTGGGTTCATTTGGATATGATAAGTATCTTATAACAATGATCTAAGTGAATTCTACTTAGATTTAGCAGAAATTAAGGAAAAAAATTTTAAGGTTGTTAAACCAAAATAAGAAATATCTGTTCAATGGGATTATGATAAGATTAAAAGATCAGTTGTAATATTAGTTTCAAATGGAGTTTTACAGTAGCTATATATTGGATAAAGCAAAAACAATAATAAACCTAAGAATAAATCGAGAAAAGTAATGATACTTGATTTGTTCTTAGGTAATTATTTTTTTTATATAAATCCAAACAGTTTTCCTATAAAACTCTGCTTTTCTTTATGTGCGTCCACCTCTTGTTGAACATAGTAAGCCTGTTCTATTACATTCTCAAACCTTTTAATTTCTTCTATTAAACGTCTATCCCTAGAGATACATAGTTCATTAAATTTATCAAATTTTAAATCTATGTTATCTTCTAATGAAAGCTTTTCAGATATTGAATTATCTATTTTCATAGAAAGCTCATTGTATAAATCTTTGTTAGTTTTAGATTGTACATCAAATTTATAATCAATATATTCTTTGATTTCTCTTAATATATCATCTTTAAACAGTGCAAATTGATTATTTTGTTCTTCGCCTATTACTTTCACGGTTTTTTGAACAGACAATTCATTACTCTTATCAATTTTATTACCTAAAGACTCTCTTAGATTATCAATTTGTTTATTTTCTAAGTCTAGAATTGTTCCTATAATTTCTTTAGCTGATATTGAATTATTTTCCTTTATTTCTATTAAATCTTCAATATCTAAAGGCAATTCTTCGCAATATTTTTGAACTTCTTTAATAGTCATTCCTTTATTTTTTAAGTTAATCAAAAATTCAAGCTTATCAATATCTCTATTTGTATATCTTAATTCCTTATCTAATATTTCTATTTTTAAAATATTATCAAAAATACTAGTATAATATCGTATATTACTATCTTCTTCATCTAATAAAGTAGCTACTTGGTTAATGGAATAATACAATATATCCCCCCTTCTCTTAGTTTTTACAATGGCTTCTTCATGAATGTTCATATGTTTATCTTCAAAATTCATAATATTTTAAATCCTCCTTCTTAGACCTAACTTAAATTAACGTGGTGTGCTAGTTAATTTATTTTAAGAAAAACCATAACAAAATTTAATCATCCAAATTATTTAATAAAAATATTAGCTGATAAATATTACATAGGTCATAATATCAAAACTTCATTTTAAATATAATCACAGAAAATATATGAATATAGGGAAAATTAAAGGTGACTATGTAATCATAGTCACCAAAATATAACGAAAGCAAATAAATATGCAATTTATTATAATTATATTTTGGTAACCTGACAATCATAGAAAATAAAATTCTCCTTAGACTCATGGCTTTGCGACCCTACTTTTCAATAAGTGTGCTAGTATCATTTATATTTATAAAAATAATCCTATATAAAAATTAAGCTTATAATAAAAAGAAATAATTTACAAGATATTTAATAAGAATTAGCATAACAAATTTAATTAGTAAAAAATTAATGTATTCACCTTTAAATTAGTTATATTATAATATAAATTGTAACAAAAATACATTGATTAATATATTTTTCCTTTAAGTATTAGACAAAATAGTATAAAATCATATCATTATGAAATATATTCTAATAACTGTCACATAACTAAATATAGTATTTAAAAAATTTTTAAATAGTAAAATAATAAAACGTATATTAAATAAATAGGAGGATTAATTATGGAAAAGAGCAAGATGTTATTAGTTGCATTAGGGCAAGGCGCTGGGAATATAGTAGATGGACTATTAAGTAAAAATAAGAGCTATAATGGATTATTCTTTAATAGCAGTTTATTTGATATTAAGCCATTAAAGAATGCTAATATAGAAAAAAATGTATATCTATATCCAGGTGCTGATGGTTCTGGAAGAGATAGAAATAAATCAAAAGAGATGATAAAGGATAATGCAAATGCAATTGGAACTTTATTAAGAAAATACCCTCAAACAGAAGTGATGGTCATTTTTACAAGTATGGCAGGTGGAACCGGATCTGGTGCAATTAAAACTTTCATACAGATAGCTTCTGCTGCTATTCCATCCACAAAAATAAATGTAGTAGCAATTTTACCAAGTTTAACAGAAGATCAGTTATCATTTAAAAATACTATAGAATGTTGGAATGATATTAATGGTGTGATTAACCTAATTAACGATATTAAATTCATAGATAATAATAAAAGGAATACCTATAAGGAAGTAAACAATGAAGTAGTTGAGAGTTTAGATTTAGCATATAATTTAATTGGTATTCATGCTGATGGGAATATTGACAAGAAAGATTCATTTAGAATAAATACAGCTGATGGCTCCGGACTTGTTTTAAAACTTTATGATGGATTAAAAGATGCGAAAACTGCTATAGATTTAGCCATAAAAAACAGTGTGTTTGCTCAACCAGATATATACGATTGTGATTATTTAGGTATAAATTTAAAGGTAGATGGTTATGACCCAAATGAAATTTCTAAATGTTTTGAAGTTTATAAAAGTACATACATCACATATAATAATTCATTTAATACAGTTGTTCTTGGTGGTTGTGAAACGCCGACAGAATCAATTAAATTAGTGAAAATGGCATTAGATGATAAATCTAAAAGAAAGTTATCAAGAGATAAAAAGAGAAGTGTTATTATAAATTTTGATAATGAAAACATTAGTAAAGAAAATAATTCTGGAAGGGAAGAATTATATACATATGATGATGAAGAATTAGAATTTTCTTTTGATTAATAGTGTAATAATTACGTTGTAAAGCATTTATATGAAGAATAAAGCTATCTAAAATAGAAACCACTATTTATTTTGGATAGCTTTATATTTATGTAAAAGTACTATCACTTAGTAGTAATGCTAAAATTAGATGTAAGTCTCTGAAAAGTGCAAATGATTACATTGAGGTAATAAAGTGAATTTTATTTCAATATTTCACTATTAATTGACATTTAAAAATCATTAATATATAATTATTAAAATAAAAGACTATGATTAGGAAAAGTATCTTAGATGTTATTTTTAGAGAGTAGCTGTGTGGTGAAAAGCTATATTAAATCTTAGAGAAAATCACCTAGGAGTTGGGGACTGAAAGGCAAGAATTTGCTAAATAAGTTATCACGTAATAGCCTGCGTTAAAGGATAGAGTATTTATGTACTTGAAATAAGGCATTTAATTGTTAATTTAAATGTTTAACCATAGGTGGTTTGCGAGTTTAACTTCGTCCTGTAGGATGGAGTTTTTTTACGTCCATAAAGGGATATAATAAAGGAAACAGTTTCATTAGAAAAATATATAGTTTACTCAGAATGAAAGGGGAAAATTTAATGTACAATAAAGTAGATTCATCAAAGGGCACTGTAAATATGGAACAAGACATTGCAAAGCTTTGGACAGAAAGAGATATTATAAAGAAGAGCTTTGATTCAAATCAAGATGGAGAATATTTTACTTTCTATGATGGCCCTCCAACAGCAAATGGAAAGCCTCATGTTGGACACATATTAACAAGAGTTATGAAGGATATAATCCCAAGATATAAAGTTATGAAGGGATATAAGGTTATAAGAAAAGCTGGATGGGATACACATGGACTTCCAGTAGAATTAGAAATAGAAAAGAAGCTTGGAATTTCAGGAAAAGAACAAATTGAAGATTTTGGTATAGAGAAATTTGTTACTGAATGTAAAGATAGTGTATTTTCATATGTTAGTCTATGGAAAAAAATGTCTGAACAAATAGGTTATTGGGTAGATATGGATGATCCATATGTAACTTACCATGATAACTATATTGAGTCTGAATGGTGGGCTTTAAAACAAATGTGGGATAAGAAATTGTTATATAAAGGTCATAAGGTTATGCCTTATTGTCCAAGATGTGGAACTGCCCTTTCATCTCACGAAGTAGCGCAAGGATATAAGGATGTTAAAGATTTAACTGCTACTGCTAAATTTAAGGTTAAGGGAGAAGAAAACAAGTATATACTAGCTTGGACAACAACTCCTTGGACTTTACCGTCTAACTTAGCATTATGTATTAATAAGGCATACACATATTGTGAAGTAAAAGTAGAAGATGAAATATATATTTTAGCTAAAGACTTAGTAGGAAAAGTTTTAGGGGACAAAGAGCATGAAATAGTTAAAGAATTTAAAGGTGAAGAATTATTAGGCGTGGAATATGAACAATTAATGCCTTTTGCTAAAGTTGAAGGTAAAGCATTTGTAGTAATTCATGGAGATTATGTAACACTTTCAGATGGTACTGGTATAGTACATATTGCACCAGCTTATGGTGAAGATGATAGCTTTGTTGCTAAGAAAAATGGAATCACATTTGTAAACTTAGTAGATACAAATGGTAACTTTGTGGAAGAAGTTACACCATGGGCAGGGAAGTTTGTTAAAAAGTGTGATGAAAGTATTGTTAAATATTTAGAGGAAAACAATCAATTATTTAGTGCACACAAACATACTCATTCATACCCACATTGCTGGAGATGTGATACACCACTTTTATACTATCCAAAGGATAGTTGGTTTGTTGCAATGACAGAAATGAGAGATAAATTACTTGAAAATAATAATAAAATAAACTGGTATCCTGATAATACTAGAACGGGAAGATTTGGTAAGTTCCTTGAAAATGTAATTGATTGGTGTATTTCAAGGGATAGATATTGGGGAACACCACTTCCAATATGGGAATGTGAATGTGGTCATAGAGAATGTATTGGTAGTAGAGAAGAATTAGAAGAAAAAGCAACTACAGAATGTAAGGGAATAGAATTACACAAACCTTATGTAGATGCAATTAAATTAAAATGTCCACATTGTGAAAAGGAAATGAAGAGAACTCATGAAGTAATTGACTGTTGGTTTGACTCAGGTTCAATGCCTTTTGCACAATGGCATTATCCATTTGAAAATAAAGAAACTTTTGAGGCAAATTTCCCAGCACAATTTATATCAGAAGCTGTTGATCAAACAAGAGGATGGTTCTATACATTACTTGCTATTTCAACATGTATATTTGATACAAATTCATTTGAAAACTGTATTGTATTAGGCCATGTTTTAGATAAAAAGGGAATTAAGATGTCTAAACATAAGGGAAATGTTGTAGATCCATTTGAAGTGCTAAATAGTCAAGGAGCAGACGCTACAAGATGGCATTTCTATACTGCAAGTGCACCATGGCTTCCAACAAGATTCTCTGTTGATGATGTTGGAGAAGCTCAAAGAAAGTTCTTAGGAACATTATGGAATGTATATTCATTCTATGTTCTATATGCTGAAATAGATGACTTTGATCCAACAAAGTATGCAGATTTTGTTTCAGATAATATAATGGATAAATGGATTATATCTAAATTAAATACATTAATTGAAACTGTTGATGATAATTTAAATACTTATAAAATTACTCAAGCAGCGTTAGCTATTGAAGATTTTACAGATGAATTATCAAATTGGTATGTAAGAAGAAATAGATCAAGATATTGGTCACAAGAATTAAGTGATGATAAAATAGGTGCTTATGTAACTTTATATAAAGTATTAACAAATTTAGTAAAGGTCGCATCACCATTTGTACCATTTATGACAGAAGAAATTTATCAAAATCTAGTTGTAAATCTTGATAAAGATGCAGCTGAAAGTATTCATTTATGTGCTTGGCCAGAAATTAATAAGGAAGCTATAAATAAGGACCTAGAGAAAGAAATGGATTTAGCTTATACAATTGTTAAGCTTGGTAGAAGTGCTAGAAATGCGGCTAATATCAAGAATAGGCAACCACTTTCTGAATTACTTATATCAACAAAATCCCTTCCAGATTATTATGGAGATATTGTAAAAGAAGAATTAAATATCAAGAAGGTTGAGCTTGGAGCCGATCTTTCAAAATATGTTAACTTCGAAATAAAGCCTAATTTACCTGTTATAGGTAAATTGTATGGAAAATTAATTCCTCAAATCAGAAAGGCAATTTCTGAAAAGAACCAAATGGAATTAGCTCAAAAGATTCAAAATGGTGGAAGTGAAACTATAATTGTTAATAATACAGAAATAGTTCTTACAAATGAAAATATTTTAGTTACAATGCAAGGTTTAGAAGGTTATGCATTCGCTGGAGAAGGCGAACTTGGAGTTGTTTTAGATACAACTGTAACACCAGAACTTCAAGAGGAAGGTCATGTAAGAGAAATTATTTCAAAGATTCAAAATATGAGAAAAGATAAAGGCTTTGAAGTTGCAGATAAGATAAAACTTTATGTAGCAAATAATGATATGTTATTAAATATTATTAAGAAGTTTGAAGACACAATCAAAAAAGAAACTTTAACTTGTGAAGTTATTTATAATGGAGAAGTTGATTATACAGAAATAGTTATAAATAGTGAACAATTAAATATGACTGTTGAAGTTATAAAGTAGTATAAATATTGGATAATATGGCTAGGAATAGAGAGAATCCCTTAAAATTCCTAGTCATTTTATTTCAATAATAGGATTGATAATTTAAAAGTTTGCATTTTTATATCTTATATTGTAAATTATTAAATAAAAGTATAAGTTTAAGGGAGAAAATTATGACTTTTAACAAAACTTATAATAAAATAATAATTTATTTATAGTATTGTTGATTTATAGCGTAATATATTAGTATAATGAACTTATCTAGAAGAATTCAAAGGAGGAATAATAATGGCTACTTCTATTAAGGATGTTGCAAAAGAAGCTGGAGTATCAATTGCAACCGTTTCTAGAGTTTTAAATGACATCGATGTGGTGAATGAAGATACTAAGAAAAAAGTTGTAGAAGCAATAAAGAAACTTTCATACAGACCTAACATAGTTGCAAGAAGTTTAAAAACTCAAAGAACAAAAACAATAGGAATTTTACTTCCAGATATATCAAATCAATTTTACCCGGAAATTGTAAGAGGAGCTGAGGACGTTTCAAATATATACGATTACAATATAATATTGTGTAATTCAGACCTTGATATAGAAAAGGAAAAAGAATATTTAAGAGTACTTAGTGAAAAAATGGTTGATGGTGTAATTTATATGAGTAGTTCTCTAAATGAAGAAATTTTAGAACTAATCAATGAATTAAATTTAAAAACTATATTAGTTGAAACAAAAGATAAAGATGGATTATTACCAAGCGTAACTATTGATAATGTAAAGGGTAGTTATGATAGTACAAAATTTTTAATTGAAAAGGGAATAAGGGACATTGCATTTATAGGTGTTAAAAAAGATAATTTAAATGCTTGGGGAGATAGATATGTTGGTTACGAGAATGCCATGAAAGAAGCAGGCCTTAAAATAGACCAAGAATTAGTATATCTTAATTCAATTAAGGTAAAGAGTGGATATGAAGGCATACAAAAATTCGTAAACCAAAATAAGAAATTTAAGGGCGTTGTATGTGCATCTGACGATGTTGCAATGGGAGCAATAAATGCTTTAAGAGACAATGGACTTAGAATACCAGAAGATGTAAGTGTTATAGGATTTAATGATAACTTTGCAGCATCAATATTCTACCCTAAGATTACAACAGTATCTCAACCAACTTATGATATGGGTTCAGTTGCTATGAGAATGCTTATTAAGCTTTTAAACAAAAAGGAATTAGATGAACCACATTACGTGTTAGAACATCAATTAATTGAGAGAGAAAGTACAATTTAAATAGAAAACTCAAAAGTGAGAATCCAAATTTTATATTTTGGTTCTCGATCTTTCCCTGTAACATTTATGATTTGTGTGAGTTACAGATTCAGCGACTAAAGGGAGCTGAATTTTATAATAATAAAAGGCTGCTTTAAAATGGTTAAATTATTTTAAGCAGTTTTTTTGTGCTTATAAAATTGTAATGGCGAAGGGATTTGATTTAGCACTAATTAGTTGCAGTTGCAACCGATTAGTGCTAAAATAGTTGTTATTGCAACTATTAAGTTATAAAAAGTAAAAATATTTATTATAAAACTATTTTGTTTTAACGGGAATGGGAGAGATTTAACATGGAACATTACCAACACATTGGGAAATATATTAGTGATATTCACAAGTCAGGTTGTATTTATTTCAATAAAGAATTTAGAGAACTTGGAATAGGGGCAGGTCAATATGTATTCTTATTAAATCTCTATAGATGTGATGGAATAACACAAGAAGAGTTAACTGCGAAAGTTAAGTTAGATAAGGCAACAACTGCGAGAGCTATAAAAAAATTAGAGGATAAGGGTTATGTAAAGCGTGTAAAAAAAGAAAATGATAGGCGGGCTTACAAACTTGAACTTACAGAAAAGGCAGAGGAAATAAGAGAAAAGGTGTATTTAATAATGAATGAATGGGACATTAAAGTTAGAAATTGTTTTACTAATGAAGAATCTCAAGAATTAATGAAATTATTAAATAAATTATCTAAAAGCACGTTAATTACTAAGGAGGATATTTATGAATAGTCAGAACCGTTTAGGAGAAATGAAGGTAGGAAAATTATTATTAGAATTTTCAATTCCAGCTATTATAGGTATGTTAGTTAATACTTTATACAATATAATAGATAGAATATTTATTGGGCACATAGAAGGAATAGGAAGCCTTGCAATGGCAGGGGTTGGAGTAACCATGCCACTAATGTTTATAATTTTAGCATTTGGTATGTTAATTGGGATTGGTACAGCTACTAAAATATCAATAAAACTTGGACAACATGACAAAGAAGGTGCAGAGAAACACTTAGGAAATGCATTTACTTTAATAATAATAACAAGTATTTTTTTAACAATATTTGGACTTTTATTTGCTAACCCACTTCTAAAAATGTTTGGAGCAAGTGAAAATATTATAGGATATGGAGAGCAATTTATTCAGGTGATTTTTATAGGATGTATATTTAATCTTATAAGTTTTAGTCTTAACCATTCAATTAGAAGTGATGGAAGTCCTAAAATAGCTATGGCATCAATGCTTATAAGTGCTATTATAAACATTATTTTAGATCCTATATTTATCTTTGGTTTAGGACTTGGAGTTAGAGGAGGAGCACTTGGAACTGTTGTCGCACAAATGATAAGTAGTATTTGGATTATATATTATTTTACTAAAGGATCTAGTACTCTTAAAATTAGAAGGAAGAATTTGAAACTTGATAAAGAGGTAGTATTAAGTATTTGTGCCATAGGAATAGGTCCATTTAGTATGCAGATTGCACAAAGCGCTGTTCAAATAGCTTCTAATAATTCACTACAATCATATGGCGGAGATCTAGCCGTAAGTGCAATGACAATAGTAAATAGTATAGCAATGGTATTTTTAATGCCTATTTTTGGATTAAATCAAGGACTTCAACCTATAATAGGTTATAATTTTGGAGCTGAAAAACATGACAGAGTTAAACAAGCAGTAAAATATGGAGTCATCACAGCTACTATAATAGTTACAATAGGCTTTATAGTAGTTGAAGGATTTTCAGAAAAATTAGTTATGATATTTAATAATGATCCTGCACTTATAGAAATAACTTCTCATGGGATGAAGATATTTTTAATTATGTTACCATTTATAGGTGGACAGATTATAATTACTAATTATTTTCAATCAATCGGCCTAGTTAAGATATCAATGTTCTTAAGTTTGTTAAGACAAGTTATAATATTAATTCCTTGCCTTTTAATAATTCCAATGTTTATGGGTTTAGATGGAGTATGGATTGCTGGAGCAACATCAGATGTCTTATCTGTTATAATAACACTGTTTGTATTATTTAAAACAACAAAGGGATTGACACGAAGTAAAGAAGCATAAAAAATTCTGCTAGAAATTTAAAACAATCAATAATAGGGATGTCTCAAAATAATTTTGAGACATCCCTATTATATTTAAAGGATTCCTTCGCTTTTTAAAATGTTTTCTAAATTTTGAACTCTATTAGATAGGCAGATAAATTTCTCTTTTAACTGTTCGTTTGAAGGTCCATTATCATTGATAAATTTCTCCATATCTTCGACAGCTTTTAAAGCTTCTTCTACATCTTGTTGAGCTATTTTTAAATTTGAATCTTTCATGAAAAATTCTCCTTCTGAAATTTAATTATGTTTAGTAATTATATCCTATCACTACTAAAAAATAAGTGCAAGGAATATAAATGTAAAGAATAATTATAATAGGAGGAGAATATGATAAATTATATTTGGTTTTTTTTAATATTTTGTGGAGTTTTAGTTGGATTATTAAGTGGAAATGGAGATATTATATCTAAAGCAATAATTAACTCTTGTAGTAATACTGTTACCTTTGTGATTGAACTCACAGGTATAATGTGTTTTTGGTGTGGTGTTATGAAAGTTGCAGAAAATAGTGGACTTACAGAAAAAATATCTAAAATATTAAAACCTATCCTTAAGCTTATTTTTAAAGAGGCTGCTAAAGATGAGAAAGCCTTAGGTGCTATAGTTATGAATCTTACTGCTAATATGATGGGATTATCTAATGCAGCAACACCTTTTGGTATTAAAGCAATGGAAGAAATGAATAGGCTTAATAAAGATAAAGAAACTGCATCTAATGATATGGCTCTTTTTTTAGTTTTAAATGCAACATGTATTCAATTAGTCCCATCTACTATAATTTCTATAAGGGCTGCTTGTAATTCAGCAAATCCAGGAATCATAATATTGCCAACATTAATATCTACAGCAACAGCGGCAGTAGTTGGAGTAATGTGTTGCAAAATATTACAAAGATATTTTTAGAATTAGAATAGCGATCTCAAGACAACTAAGTTTGGAACAACACCATTTAATACTTAACTTTACAGGAGGAATAATAGAACTATGTTAAATTATTTAAGTAAGAGCATAATACCAATAATATTTTTACTTATTATAACTTATGGAATGTTTAAAGGAAGAAAGGTTTATGAGTGGTTCATAGAAGGTGCTAGAGATGGCTTAAAGGTAACCCTGAGAATATTCCCATATCTTTTAGCTATGATAATTGCAGTACAAATATTCAAGGAAGCAAATTTGATGAATTTGCTGAATAATTTAATAGCACCGCTTGGAAATTTTATAGGATTGCCTAAGGATCTTATACCACTAATAATCATAAAGCCCTTATCAGGAAGTGGGGCTATTGGAATGTTTACAGATATAATAAAAAGTTTTGGACCAGACACTAGAACTGGTCTTATAGCATCTGTTGTAATGGGCAGTACAGAAACTATATTTTATACAATTACAGTTTACTTTGGGGCGGTAAAGGTAAAGAAAATAAGGCATACTTTGTGGGCAGCAGTTTTTGCAGATATGACAGCAATAATTATGGCAATTTTTATGGTTAATATATTTCTTATTTAAATGCCTTTATTAATATTAAGGCATATTCCAGGAAATAATAAGTAAGTCAAAAATCGAATCATTAACTTATTATTTTCTTTCATATGCCTAATTTTTGGAGTATTATGTTTAAAGGAAAGAAAATATTTGTAGAAAGAAAGAGGCTAGATAATGAATAAAGATGCGTATATAGAAAACAGAAGTAGATTTATGGATAATATAGAAAACAACTCAATGGTATTATTATTTGCAGGAAAGCCATGTAAAAAAACAGGTGATGAACTATATCAATTTACTCCAAATAGAAATTTTTATTATTTAACAGGGATTCAAGAAGAAGAACATATAGTACTACTATCCAAATTTAAAGATATAGTAAGTGAAAAATTATTTTTAAAAGACTTAGATTTGTCTAAAGAAATGTGGAATGGAAGGACTCTAAGGGACAATGAAGGAAGAGAAATATCAGGAATAGAAGATGTATTGTATATGAAGGATTTCAATTCTAATATAAATAGATTGATTAATGGTTCTGAAGGAATAAATTTATATTTAGATTTAGACAGAGAAGCTATCGATGAAGTAGATTCTATTGCAAATATTTTTGCAATAGAAATGAAAAACAAATATCCACAAGTTACAATAAAGAATCTTTCAAGTAAGATTGCACCGCTTAGAATGATTAAATCTGAACAAGAAATAGCAGAGATGCAAAAGGCTATAGAGATAACAATTAGTGGAGTAAAATCTTTAATGAAGAATGCAAAAGCTGGAATGAAGGAATACCAACTTGAAGCATATTTTGATTTTGAATGTAAAACTAAAGGGGTTAAGGACTTAGCTTTTGGAACAATAGCAGCGGCAGGTAAGAATGCAACTATACTTCATTATTCAGAAAATAATAGTGAATTAAAAGATGGAGATTTAATTCTTTTTGATTTAGGAGCCCAATGGAACTTATATAATGCAGATATTACAAGGGTTTTTCCTGTGAATGGAAAGTTTACAGATAGACAAAAGGAAGTTTATGAGGCCGTACTTAGAGTAAATAAAGCAGTCATTGAAAAAATAAAACCAGGAGTTGATTCTAAGGAATTGAATACATGGTCTAGAGATTTAATAGCTAAAGAATGTATCAAGCTAGGAATCATAAAAGAAAAAGAAGAAGTGAGTAAATACTATTGGCATAGTATAGGACATAGTTTAGGATTAGATACTCATGATTTGGGAATACAAGGAAGAGAATTTACATTTGCAGAAGGAATGGTATTCACAGTAGAACCTGGAATATATATAAGTGAAGAAAGTATTGGAATAAGAATTGAAGATGATATTTTAGTTACTAAAACTGGCTGTGAAGTTTTAACAAAGAATATTATTAAGGAAGTTAATGAGATTGAAGAATTTATGAAATAATTAGCAAAGTACTTAATTAAAGAAATGACATGGGTTTGTAATATTATTTATAATAAATCAGGTCACTTTTTAGTTTGTTAAGAATTATTACGTTTATCTTTAAATATGCCAGAATAGTAGATAGTTTTGTTTTTACACAAGATTATCTACTGTTCCTAATGGAAATCTATTTTTGTCTTGTTGTTTTTGAGGGAGAATCTAACATAACTTTCAAGTCATTAAGTTCAATTCGTTTTTCTTCATTATCAATATTTATATAACAAATTATGTTTTGTATTTTAGTTAACTTTGCATCGCTATTTAATAATTCTTGTTTAGTAGCATCCTTTTTCCAAATATAACCTTTTGAGACAGTTTTAGTTGGAGGAATTACTGAATCAAGAAGAAATATGTGCTCATCATGAAAATTACTTGTCTTTGTATATTTATCTTCAAATAAAATATGAAATGAAATCTTTGATATTTCAACATTTGTATTATTCTTAATTTCAAATTCGCTATAATAATAATTATTATCATCATAAAAAGTTTTTTCTGTTATGACAATTGGATCTTCGCTATTGCTACTTATTACTTTCATGTCTAATTCATTATCATTAACTTGGGTCATGGCATCTTTTGAATTTTCATAATAGTAATACCCTAAACCTATACCAATAGACAAAATGATAACAAAAATAGCTGTTGAAATAATTGATATTATTTTTAGTTTGCTAGCATTTTTTATTATTGCTATTAGTAGTAATATAAATGAAATAATTACCCCAATGGCGCCGATACCAAACATTATTTCATAATTTTGAAACATATTATATTAGCCTCCTATCGAGCTATTTTTTAGTTAAACTACTGTTTAATTAATATAAGTATATCACAATACTTATATTTTGCAGATTTTATGGTAAATATTGAGGGGAATAAGAATTAGATTGATGTACAAATATTTTATATTTACGATTAACCCTAATTAATTTTTAAATAATAATTGATTATATTAGTAAAATTGGTTACAATATTAAAAGGGAACTCGACTCCCTTCGGTCACTGAGTAAGTGATTCACTCCAAATCATAGATTTGGGTTCTCTAATTATAGTAAAAAAATTAAATGCATTGAAAAGAAGAGTAATAAAATAAGCATTCTAAAAGAGAGTTAACATATGCTGAAAGTTAGCGTTTGTGAATTTTATGAAGATGGTCTTAGAGCATATTTTTTGAGCCAATATTATTGGGTTAGGGAAGTACGGTAGCAACCGTTATATTGCAGGGTGATGATAGTCACATATTGAGTTATTTATTGTGAAATAAGTAAGAATTAGAGTGGTAACGCGTATAATACGTCTCTATATAGGTTTTAATATACCTATATAGAGACTTTTTTATTTTTTTAAAATAAGGAGGAACACAAATAATGTGTAAAGATTGTAAAAAAACATACTATATAACTACACCAATTTATTATCCATCAACAAAGCTTCATATAGGAAATACCTATACTACTGTAGCTGCTGATGCATTAGCTAGATTTAAGAGATTAACAGGCTATGATGTAATGTTCTTAACAGGAACAGATGAACATGGTCAAAAGATCCAAAGGATAGCTGAGGAAAAGGGGATTAAACCAAAGGAACATGTAGATGAGGTTGTTGCTGGGATTAAGGACCTTTGGAGCATGATGAATATAAGCTATGATAAGTTCATTAGAACTACTGATGATTATCACATTAAAGCAGTTCAAGATATATTTAAGAAATTGTATGATCAAGGAGATATATATAAGAGTTCTTATGAAGGTTGGTATTGTACACCTTGTGAATCATTTTGGACTGATACTCAATTAGAAAATGGAAACTGTCCAGACTGTGGTAGACCAGTTGAAAAATCAAAAGAAGAAGCTTACTTTTTTAAGATGAGTAAATATGCGGATAGATTAATAAAATATATTGAAGATAATCCAGAATTCATTCAACCAGAATCAAGAAAGAATGAAATGTTAAATAACTTCTTAAAGCCAGGACTACAAGATCTTTGTGTTTCACGAACTAGTTTTAACTGGGGAGTTCCAGTAACATTTGATGAAAGTCATGTTGTATATGTTTGGATTGATGCATTATCAAACTACATAACTGCTCTTGGATATGGTCAAGACAATAAAGAGTTATATGAAAAATATTGGCCAGCAGATGTACATTTGATAGGGAAGGACATTTTAAGATTCCATACTATTTATTGGCCAATCATGTTAATGGCTTTAGATTTACCACTTCCAAAACAAGTATTTGGTCATGGATGGTTACTTGTTGACGGTGGAAAAATGTCAAAATCCAAAGGTAATGTAGTAGACCCAGTTGTACTTGTAAATGAATTTGGAGTAGATCCTGTAAGATATTATTTATTAAAGGAAATTCCATTTGGAGCAGACGGATTATTTAATAATGAAATATTTATAAAGAAGATAAACTCTGACCTGTGTAATGATTTAGGTAATCTTTTATCAAGAACTGTGGCAATGATCGAAAAATATTTTGATGGAGAAATGCCAGCACAAGACGAAAAAGAAGCTATTGATGATGAACTAATAAACTTGGCATTATCAGCACCAACTAAAGTTGAAGAATCAATAAATATATTAAATATACCACAAGCATTGGAACATGTTTTTGAATTAATAGGAAGAGCTAATAAGTATATAGATGAAACAACTCCATGGATATTAGCTAAAGATGAAAATAAAAAAGCTAGACTTGGAACAGTTCTTTATAATTTAGCTGAAAGTCTTAGATTTGCATCAGTAATGATTTCAGCATTTTTACCAGATACAGCTAAGAAGATTAATGAACAAATAAATACTTCAGAAATCTCATGGGATTCTATAAAAGCATTTGATGGAACAAAAGCAGGAACAAAAGTAGTTAAAACTGAAAACTTATTTCCAAGAATAGATGTTGATAAAAAGCTTGAAGAATTAGAAGCTTTAAAGGTTGCATCTATACCAGTTAATAAGGAAATAACTCCTATAAAGGAAGAAGTCACAATTGATGATTTTGAAAAACTTGATTTAAGAGTGGTTAAAGTATTATCATGTGAACCAATAAAGGGAGCTAAAAAATTATTAAAATTAAAGGTAGATTTAGGTGGAGAAGAAAGACAAGTGGTTTCTGGAATAGCAAATTACTACAAACCAGAAGACTTAGTGGGAAAAAATGTAGTATTAGTCGCTAATTTAAAACCAGTAAAGCTTAGAGGTGAATTATCACAAGGAATGATTTTATGTGCTGCAACTGATGATGACAGTATATTAAAAGCAGTAGATCCAGGTGAACTTGAGACTGGAAGTATAGTAAGATAAGCAGATAAGTGAAAGTCCAAAAGTGAGAATCGAAAAGTGAATGTCCAAATTTTATATTTGGAAACATGAACTTTCTCTTCGAGCATTTTACATTTCGTTCTTCGAACTTTCCCTGTGGGCATCTATGATTTGGTTCCTTGAACTTAGTTAACTCATTTATGAGTTAACATCATATAAAAATGATTTGATGATGATCGCTTACTCTATGAGTACTCATCTGACGTTAGGAAGAGGAGTTTCATATGTAAGAATATTTATAAAAAAATAGAACGTCTCACTTAGGGGAGTGAGGCGTTCTTTAACCATATAAAAATATTGGTTAAAAGGGGTAAATAATAATGCTTTAACTACTTTACAATTTAAATTTTACGACAAAAGTATGTCAGTTACGTGTCAAAAAACATAAGTTTGTAGAAATTAATTAAAGTTATAAGTTATCTTACGAGACTGTATTAGATTCGTGTAAAAACAAATCCAATACGGTCTTTTTACATGATTTAATAATACTAAAAAATAAAAACAGTACTTTCAGTATATTTTGATCATTTATGCAAATGTTATAAATATAAGTTTGTGTGATTAAGTGAATAAAAGTTTAAAGGTATTATTTTCAATTAATTTAACTTTTATTTCCGGAAAACATTCACAAAAAAACTATTGACATTATTATGATAACGTTTTATACTTTAGTTAACCGGATTACTTAACCGGTTAAGCAAAGAAGAGGTGAGTGTATGAATAAAGTTTGTATTCTTGGAAGTATTAATATGGATATGGTTGTTTCAGTAAATAAGATGCCACTAGTTGGAGAAACTATTTTTAGTGATAATTTTAAATTAGCACATGGAGGTAAAGGTGCTAATCAAGCAGTTGCATCACGAAGACTAGGTGCAGACGTATATATGATAAGCAAAGTAGGTAAAGATGCTTATGGATTGGAAATAGTAAATAATCTTGAAAAAGAAAATATAAATGTTAACAGTATATTTAAAGATGATGTCAAACCAACAGGTACAGCAATAATAACTGTAAACAATGAAGGAAATAATTCAATAATAGTTGTACCAGGTGCAAATATGACTCTTAAATTAAAAGAAATAGATAAGTGCAAAGAAGTTATAGGTAATAGTGACATAATAGTAGCTCAATTTGAAACACCAATAGAAGTTACAATGGAAGCGTTTAAACTTGCAAAAGAAAATGAAGTTATTACAATTTTAAATCCTGCTCCAGCAAAAGAAATTCCTACAGAGTTGCTTAAGTACACAGATATTGTAGTTCCTAATGAGACAGAAGCTACAGCATTAACAGGAGTAAAGGTTCAAGATTTAGAAAGTGCAAAACAAGCTGCAAATATATTTTTTAATGATAAAGTTAAATATGTAATCATTACATTAGGGGATAAGGGTGCAGCTGTAATATCCAAGGAAAGTGGAGTTTTAATACCTGCATATAAAGTAAATGCGGTAGATAGTACTGCAGCAGGAGATTCATTTATAGGAGCAATAAGTACTAAATTAACAAAATGTAATTTGAACATTAATTCACTAATAGAAGCAGTTAAATTTGGGAACAAAGTTTCAGCTATAGCAGTTCAAAGAGAAGGAGCTCAACCTTCAATACCATTTTTAAAAGAAATAAATGAGATTTATAAGGAGGAGTAAAAGTGAAGAAAATTGGCATTTTAAATGGAGAAATTTCTAGTGTAGTTTCAAAAATGGGACACAAAGATTTAATAGCTATAGGAGATTGTGGATTACCAATACCTGATAAAACAAAAAGGATAGACATAGCATTATCAAAAGATATTCCTAGTTTTATAGATACATTGAAGAATGTATTACTAGAACTTCAAGTAGAAGAGGTAATTTTGGCTACAGAAACAGAAGAAAATAATCCTAAAGTTTTCACTGAAATAAAAAAACAATTTGAAAATGTGAAATTTACTTTTATAACTCATGAAGAATTAAAAATAATGTTAAATGAGTGTAAGGCTGTAATTAGAACAGGAGAACAAACTCCTTATGCGAATATAATTCTTAAATCTGGAGTGATTTTTTAAGGAGGCGTAATAATGGAAAAAAATATTCCTTTCCTTGAAATGAAAGGCATAACAAAAAGTTTTCCCGGAGTAAAGGCACTTGAAGACATAAATTTAAGCTTATATAAAGGAGAAGTATTAGCTCTTTTGGGGGAAAATGGTGCTGGAAAATCTACATTAATGAAGATTTTAAGTGGTGTTTATCAAAAAGACGATGGTAAAGTTGTTATACAAGGTACAGAAGTAGATATAAAAAATGTAAGGGAAGCTGAAAAATTAGGTATATCAATAATACATCAAGAATTAAGTGTGTTGCCCAATTTAACAGTTGCAGAGAATTTATTTTTAGGAAATGAAAAAATAAATAAATTAACTAAAAAACTAGATAGAAAAACAATGAACAGTATGTGTAAAGATTATCTAAAACAAATAGGATGTAATGTTGAGCCAGATGAGTATGTTAAAAATATAAGCATTGGAGAAATGCAAATGCTTGAAATAGTAAAAGCAATTTCTAAAAATTCCAATGTAATAGTTATGGATGAGCCAACAACAGCCTTAACAGATACGGAAACAGACAATCTTTTTAAAGTTGTTCAAATGCTTAAAAGTAAGGATATTGCAATAATATATATATCTCATAGATTGGACGAGATTTTTGCTATTTGCGATAGGATAAATGTTTTAAGGGATGGGAAATATGTAGGTGAAGTTAAAGTAAAAGATGTAACTAAGGATGATTTGATAACTATGATGGTAGGAAGAAAAATGGAGGAACAATATCCATATAAAGAACCCACTAATGTAACACCTATATTAGAATTGAAGGATATTTGTTTAGAAGGTGTTTTGAAATCAATTAATTTGCAAGTAAGAGCAGGAGAAATACTTGGAATGTCAGGCCTTATGGGTGCAGGTAGATCAGAAGTTGCAAAGGTTATCTTTGGAGAGTATAAAAAGACAAGTGGTTCTATTGAGATAAATGGGAAACAAGTAAACATAAATTGTCCTAAAGATGCAATAGACAACGGAATAGCATATTTATCAGAAGACAGAAAAAAAGAAGGTCTTATATTACCTTTATCCGTAAAAGAAAATATGACGTTAGCTTCTTTAGATAAGTTCGAAAAGAAAACGTTTCGTATAAATAAAGCAGATGAAAAAGATATAGTTGATGAACATATAAAAAGATTATTAATTAAAACACCTAATCAAGACCAATTAATAAAGAATTTAAGTGGTGGTAATCAACAAAAAGTTATTATTGCAAAGTGGCTTATACAGGATCCTAAAGTTTTAATAATAGATGAGCCGACAAAAGGTATAGATGTAGGTGCAAAAAAAGAAATATATGATGTCCTGAATGCATTAAAAGCTGAAGGAAAAGCAGTTATCATGATTTCTTCAGATATGCCAGAAGTACTTGGAATATCAGATAGAGTAGTAGTAATGCATGAAGGAAAAATAACTGGAGAGTTAAGCCGGAAAGAAGCAACTCAAGAAAGTATAATGAAATTAGCAATTGGAGAATAAAAGAAGAATTAAATTTTTTATAAGGGAGAGTTAAAAATGACTAATATAAAAGATAATTTATTAAAATATAAATCTATTTTAGCATTAATTATATTATGCATAATTGTTAGTGTAATTTCACCATCATTTCTACAAATATCAAATTTAAGAAATTTATTTACTCAAATTTCTGTGAATGCAGTTATATCATTAGGAATGACTTTTGTAATACTTACAGGTGGAATAGACTTGTCTGTAGGATCAATTGTTGCAATAGCAGGTGCAGTATCAGCTGTAACTATAAAAAATACAGGAAGTATATCACTAGGAATATTAGCAGCATTATTTACAGGGATTTTAGTAGGGTTTATTAATGGAATAATTGTTTCAAAAGGAAAGATACAAGCATTTATAGCTACTTTAGCTACACAAACTGTATTTAGAGGAGTTACTTATGTATTTACTGGAGGTAATCCTGTATCTGGATTAGGTAGTGATTTCGTGAAACTAACTAATAGTAGAATATTAGGAATACCTGTTCCAGTTATTATTACTATAATTGTATTTGCAATTTGTGCGTATGTTTTGACACAAACTAGATATGGAAGATATGTATATGCAGTAGGTGGGAATGAAGATTCATCAAGACTTTCAGGCATAAATGTTAATAATGTTAAAAATTGGGTGTATATTATATCTGGTGCTACAGCTGCAATTGCAGGAATTATTGTTACAAGTAGAATAGGATCAGCAGCACCAACAGCTGGTAGTGGATATGAATTAGATGCAATAGCAGCAATAGTTATTGGTGGTACAAATTTAGTTGGTGGAGAAGGAACAATACTTGGAACAATAATAGGTGTGTTAATTATTGGAGTTTTAAACAATGGTTTAAATCTTATGGATGTTTCAGCCTTTTATCAAACTATAGTAAAGGGATTAGTAATACTATTAGCAGTTTTAATTGATAAGAAAAAGGCTAACTAATACATAAAACATTTACGGTAAAGAAAATGCGATATTACTAGTTAAATCTAAAGGTATTGCCTAAAGAGATAACTAATAAAATTTATTTGAATTATTTTTAGGAGGGAATTTTATGAAAAAAATATCTAAATTAGTATCAATTGCAATGATAGCAACTATGGCAATGGGTGTATTTGGAGGATGTAGCTCTAGTAGTGACAATTCATCTTCAAGTGAAAAATCTGATTCTAAAAAAATAGGTATGGTTGTTTCAACTTTAAACAATCCTTTCTTTGTAACACTAAAAGAAGGGGCTGAAGCTAAGGCTAAAGAATTAGGATATGAATTGTTAGTTGTTGATTCACAAAATGATTCATCAAAAGAGCTTTCAAACGTTCAAGATTTATTGCAAAAAGGAGTAAGCACTTTAATACTTAATCCTGTTGATAGTGATGCAGCTGAAAGTTCAGTTATCCAAGCTAATAGTGAAAAAATTCCAGTAATAACTGTAGATAGAAAATCCAATGGGGGAGATGTAATTTGCCATATAGCATCAGATAATGTAAAAGGTGGAGAAATGGCAGGTAACTTTATAAAAGAACAACTTGGTGGTAAAGGCAATATAGCAGAACTTCAAGGAACAACAGGTGCTTCTGCAACACGTGATAGAGGTGCAGGGTTCCATAATATAGTTGATGCAGATAAAAATTTAAAAGTTGTATCATCTCAACCAGCTGATTTTGATAGACAAAAAGGATTAACTGTAACTGAAAATATGCTACAATCAAACCCAGATATTCAAGCTGTTTTTGCACACAATGACGAGATGGCATTAGGTGCTGTTAAAGCATTAAGTACTTCAGGAAAAAAAGCTATAGTTGTTGGATTTGATGGAGGCGATGATGCCAAAAAAGCTGTAGATTCAGGAGAAATGGCAGCAACAATAGCACAACAACCAGATTTAATGGGAAGTATTGCTATAGAAAATGCTCAAAAGATATTAAAGGGAGAAAGTGTAGATAAGGAAATTGCAGCTGACTTAAAACTATATGTAAAGACTAAATAATAAAAACACAGATTTATTAAGGTCATAAATAAAAGTATAATCCGAAATTTAGATAATAAGGATTATACTTTTATAATATAACCGTTAGATAATATTAATTAAAGTAACTACAGCATAAACGATAGAAAATCAAGATAAGTAAACTAAAAAAGAGGAGATGTAAGAAAAATGAGATTTTTTTTAGACACAGCAAACATAGAACACATTAAAGAAGCAAATGAAATGGGAGTAATATGTGGTGTAACTACAAATCCATCATTAGTTGCAAAAGAGGGTAGAGACTTTAATGAAGTAATAAAAGAAATAACAGAAATAGTAGATGGACCAATAAGTGGAGAAGTTATAAGCGAAGATGCTCAAGGAATGATTAAAGAAGGAAGAGAAATTGCAGCAATTCATAAGAATATGATTGTAAAAATTCCAATGACAGCAGAAGGACTTAAGGCAACTAAGGTTCTATCTAAAGAAGGAATTAAAACAAATGTAACTTTAATTTTTTCAGTAACACAAGCATTACTTGCTGCTAATGCAGGAGCAACATATGTAAGCCCATTCTTAGGAAGAATAGATGATATTTCAATGGATGGAATGGAACTTGTTAGAAATATTGCAGACATATTTGCAATTCATGGAATAGAAACAGAAATAATCGCAGCTAGTGTAAGAAATCCAATTCATGTTATTCAAGCAGCACAAGCTGGAGCAGATATTTCAACAATACCATATAGCTTAGTTCTACAAATGATAAAACATCCGTTAACAGATCAAGGATTAGAAAAGTTTAAGGCAGATTGGGCAGCAGCGTTTGGGTCAGTTAACAGTTAACAATGAACAATTAACAGTTAAGGAGGAAAAGCTTGCAGCTTTTCTGAAGATTAATATATTTAGAATGTAATTTATAAAATTAGTAATGTAAAGTGAGGAAAAAAATGAGTAGAGAGTTAGATAAATTATCTATTAATGCAATAAGGGTGCTTTCAGCAGACGCAATTGAAAAATCACAATCTGGACATCCAGGACTTCCACTTGGTGCAGCTAGTATGGCATTTACACTATGGGCAAAGATGAACCATAATGGAAAAAATCCTGAGTGGGATAATAGAGATAGGTTTGTATTATCAGCAGGACATGGTTCAATGCTTGAATATTCATTATTACACTTATTTGGATATGGAGTAACAGTTGAAGATATTAAAAACTTCAGACAAGTAGGAAGTTTAACTCCAGGACATCCAGAGTTTGGTCATACTAAAGGTGTTGAAATTACAACAGGACCACTTGGACAAGGTATATGTAATGCCGTAGGTATGGCAATGGCAGAAGCACATCTTGCAGAAAAGTTTAATAAAGAGAACTATAATGTAGTTAATCACTATACATATGCAATCTGTGGAGATGGTTGTCTTATGGAAGGAATCTCAGGAGAAGCATCATCACTAGCTGGAACTTTAGGTCTTGGGAAATTAGTTGTATTATATGATTCAAATAATATTTCAATTGAAGGAAGTACTGATATAGCATTTAGAGAAGATGTAGCTAAGAGATATGAAGCTTATGGCTGGCAAGTATTAAACATTGCTGATGGAAATGATATAGATGCAATAGAAGCTGCTATTGAAGAAGCTAAAGCAGAAACTTTAAAACCTTCAATTATAATAGTTAAAAACCAAATTGGTTTCGGATGTCCTGCAAAACAAGGAAAAGCATCAGCTCATGGGGAACCATTAGGAACTGAAAATGTAATTGCAATGAAAGAAAACTTAGGTTGGAAGACAGAACCAGCATTCTATGTGCCAGATGAAGTATATACAAATATGAATGAACACATAGAAGAAGGCGTTTCAAAAGAAGAAGCTTGGAACAAATTATTCTCAGAATATAAAAAAGCTTATCCAGAATTAGCTTCAGAATATGTTGCATGGATGAGCAACGAAATAGATAAAGAAGCATTATTAAATAATGAAGAATTCTGGGGCTTTGATAAAGAAATGGCTACAAGAGAATCTTCAGGAATAATGATAAATAGATTAGCTAAATTAATTCCTAATTTAATAGGAGGATCAGCAGATCTAGCTCCTTCAAATAAAACTTATATGGCTGGCAAGGGAGACTTCTCAGATACTGACAGAAGCGGACAAAATCTTCACTTTGGAGTAAGAGAACATGCAATGGCAGCTATAGTTAATGGTATGTATGTACATGGCGGACTTAAGGTATTCTGTTCAACATTCTTTGTATTCAGTGACTACATGAAGGGTGCTATGAGATTATCAAGTCTTATGAATCTTCCAATAGCTTACGTTTTAACACATGATAGTATTGGAGTAGGAGAAGATGGTCCAACTCATCAACCAATAGAACAATTAGCAGCACTTAGAAGTATGCCAAACATGACAGTATTTAGACCAGCTGACTCAAAAGAAACAGCAGCAGCTTGGTATTATGCTGTAACTAATGGGACTACACCAACATCATTGGTATTAACAAGACAAAAGTTACCACTATATGATGGATGTCCTAAGAGAGCATTAAAGGGTGGATATATCCTTAAAGATTCTAAAAAGGAAATTCCAGATGTACTTCTTATGGCATCAGGTTCAGAAGTTGAATTAATATTTAAAGCAGCTGACGAATTAGCTACTAAAGGAATAGACGCAAGAGTTATAAGTATGCCATCATTTGAGTTATTTGAAGCACAAGATGAAGCTTATAAAGAATCAGTTATGCCAAATAAAGTAAGATCAAGAATTGCTGTTGAAGCATTAACATCATTTGGATGGCATAAATATGTAGGTCTAGATGGAGATGTTATTTCATTAGATACTTTCGGAGCATCTGGAAATGCAGAAACTTTATTTAAACAATTTGGATTCACTGTAGAAAATGTTGTTGATAAGGCAGTTAAAGTTGTTAATAAATAAATTTAAATTGGCAACTTAGTTGATATTATGAGTAAATAACAATATACATATAACCAAAAAGTTTATTCTTTATAATAATATAATAATGAAAGCCATATAAAATAAAGAAATAAGTTTCTGTTTTTATATGGCTATTCTAGTAAGATAAATTTTAAGCAGATATATATATAGCAATAAAAAGGCCATATAATTTAAAAATGATGATAATTACTATCGATAAACAGTAGATTAATATATAATTAGATTAGAAATATTAAGACTATGCATTTACACATTAACATTAAGGATTGGGGTAGCTAATATATGAAGAAGATAACAATGAAAGATATTGCAGAAAAAGTAGGAGTGTCAAAAACTACAGTATCTATGGTTATTAATAATAAGGATAGTAGTATAAGTGAAGAAACTAAAAAGAAGATATACGATATTATAGAACAAACGGGATATATACCTAATAATATTGCTAGGGGTTTAAATACCAGAAAATCTGGAAGTATTGCAATAATTATTCCGGATATTTCAAATCCATTTTTCTCAGAGTTATCAAGGGCTATAGAAGATGTTGCAAATAAATTAGGATACAACATAATTTTGTGTAATTCCGATAATAATGCAGATAAGGAAAAGAAGTATGTAGAGCTTTTAATAAGTAAATTAATTGATGGAATAATTTTAATTCCAGGAGAAAAAAGTGATGCCAGTGCAAATCTTTTAAAATTGAATGGCATACCATTTGTATTTATGGATAGAAATATTGAAGGTTTTGAAGATTATCCAGGAGTTTATTTTGATAATAAACAAGGAATAAAATGTGGCATAGAATATTTATATAGTAAAGGTAAGAGAAATATAGTATTTGTTTCTGGACCAAAGAAAATAAGTGTAAACCAAGAAAGAATAGATGGGTATAAGGATATTATGACTAAGCATGGTATTTATAATAAGTCATTAATTTTTGAAACTGCATTTTCTTTAGAAGGTGGTATTGAAATTACTAATGAAATAATTGATAAATGTGAATGTTTTGATGCTATTTTTTATTCTAATGATGTAATGGCTATAGGAGGGATGAAGACCCTTAAAAGAAGAGAATATAGAATTCCTGAAGATATTGTAATAATGGGTTTTGATGGAATAAAATTATCTAGAATGATCGAACCAGAACTTACAACAATTCAACAACCTATTTATAATATGGGGCAACAAGCATGCAAATTAATAATAGATATTATAAATGAAGAATCGATAGATAATACAAAAGTATATTTCGCACCTAATATTATAGTTGGTGGAACAGCTTAGCATCTATATTAAAGAGATTATAGTTTAAAAATAGATAGCAATCGCATAAGTTTTAATGATAATTATAGGTACTAGATCTGATTAATCTAATGTACTTAACAGAAAGGATGATACTAAGTATGCAAGGAAAGTTTGAAATAATAGATAGTCATGCGCACTATGATGATGAGGCTTTTGATGAAGACAGAGAAAAAGTATTAAATGAAATTAGAGAAAATGGAGTTATTGGAGTATTAAATTGTGCAGCATCATATTCTAGCTTAAAAACTACAGATAAGTTGACTAAAGATTATGATTTTATATTTGGAGCTTTAGGTATTCATCCAGAAAACGCCAATGAAATGAAGAAGGATACCTTAGATGAAATCAAAGATTATATTAAGGACAATGATAAGATAGTAGCAATAGGAGAGATTGGATTGGATTATCATTGGGATGAGAATCCACCAAAAGATATACAAAAAGAAGTGTTTAGAAGCCAAATGAATTTAGCAAAAGAATTAAGTTTTCCGGTAGTTATTCATGATAGAGATGCACATAAAGATACATTAGAAATAATGAAGGAATTTCCAGAAGTTACAGGGGTAGTGCATTGTTTTTCAGGGAGTGTAGAATTTGCAAAGGAATGTATAAATCTAGGATATTATATAGGTTTCACGGGTGTTATTACATTTAAAAATGCCAAAAAAGTCATTGAAGTAGCGAAAGAAATACCACTAGAAAAAATTCTTGTTGAAACAGATTGTCCTTATATGGCACCAGAGCCAAATCGAGGAAAAAGAAACAAATCGGACTATATTGAACATATAATAAACAAGTTTGCTCAAATAAGGGAAATTGACCCATACAAGGCAAATTTGAGCTTTAATGAGAATTTTTTTAGGTTGATTAAAAAGGGAAAATAAGGTAAAATGTAATATGTACACTTAAATAATAATTCTTGTACTCAATTCATAATAAATTAAACTTACATTTAATTTATCACTAATTAAATACAAATTTTCATAATTAAATATCATTTAATTTCTAACTATATAATGGAGTAATGTTAAAATACGCTATCATTTTTATATTATTATATTTTTATGCACAGAGTGCATTATTACTATGCTTCATTATAATGCAAGGGGTTATAAATTTGACAAGTTTGGATTATTAATATATAATTCAAAGAACACTCTTGCCAAAGGAGGGAAATTAATGGTAGAAAAATTAAAACAATTTATTAAAAAAAGTTTTTCTAACGGTCCGACCAAGGCAAAAATTTTAATTGGGGTAATTGCAATAGTATTTGTAGTTACTACAGCAGTGACAATAATGAGTATGAGAAAAACGCTCGTAATAAGTATAGACGGTAAAGAAGAGACTTTTGTCACGTACAAGGGGACTGTTAAAGATGTGTTGCTAGAAAATGGAGTGCAAGTAGCTCCTAAAGATAAAGTGCAGCCATCATTAGAATCCAAAGTATCTGAGAAAGAAACTATTAAATTAAAGACAGCTATTCCTGTAGAAATTAAATCAAATGGAATAAAAGTACAAGTGCAAACAGCAGAAGATACTATTGAGGATATGCTAGATGCAGAAGAAACTACATTAAAAGAACAAGGTATTCAATTTGATAAAGATGTGGATGAAATATTACCTTCATTAAATTCTAAAATAGAAGGTGACGTAAGTGTGCAACTTGTCAAAGTAGAAACAAAAGACCTTGTTGAGAAAGAAGTTATTAACTTCGATACAATAGTTGAAAAAGATGCAAATCTAGATAGTAGTGTTCAAAAGGTTAAGAGTGAAGGAAATAATGGCGAGAAGGAAATTACTTATCAAATAATATATAAAGATGGAGTAGAGGTTTCTCGTAATGTAAAGAGCACTAAGACTATTTTAGAACCACAAAATCAAATAGTGGTAAAAGGAACTGGACAAGTATACGCAAGTAGAGGCGGAAATAGCATAACTTATAAGAAAAAGCTCAATTGTACAGCAACAGCTTACAGTAATCATTCGAATACTGCTACGGGTAAAAAACCCGTTAGAAATGAAGGCGGTTTAAGTACGATCGCAGTTGATCCATCTGTAATCCCATTAGGAAGTAAGGTTTATGTAGATGGATATGGGTATGCAATTGCAGCTGATACAGGTGGTGCTATAAAGGGCAACAAGATTGATATATACCTTAATACATCAAATGAATGTTATAATTGGGGGAGAAGATCAGTTAACGTATTATTAGTTGCGCATCCAGGAGAATGGTAAATTATCTTAAGAGATAACATTTGTTATCTCTATTTTTTTTCTTTAAATTGTAGTAAATTTATCATATTATTAGAAAAGAGATAAAATAAGTGGTATCTTATAAGTAACAATTAGCACGTGAAAGAAAATAACAAGTCAAATATACAAAATAAACTAGAATATACTGGCTTATTATTATTTTCAATGTGCCTTAATGAAAGGAAGTATAAAGTATTGATAAAAGAAGTAATCGTTGTTGAAGGTAGAGACGATGTAGATGCTGTAAAGAAAGCAATAGACGCAGAAACAATAGCTGTTGGAGGATTTGGAATAAACGCAAAGGTAATTACAAGAATACAAGAAGCCCAAAAAAGAAAAGGCGTAATTGTTTTGACTGATCCAGATTTTGCTGGGGAAAAGATAAGAAGAATAATATCTAAGAGGGTTAAGGGAATTAAACATGCATATATTGCAAAAGAAGATGGACTCAAAAATGGAGACATTGGAGTTGAAAATGCTTGCCCAGAAGTTATTTTAAGAGCACTTGAAATGGCTAAAATAACACAGATAGAAAAACAAGAATTCTTTACTATGCAAGATATGTTTTATTTTAAGCTTACAGGAGATAATACATCAAAGGTTAGAAGAGGGATGCTAGGCAAAATATTAGGAATAGGATATGGAAATGCAACTCAAATGATTTCTAGATTAAATAATTATGGAATAACAAAAGATGAATTCGCGAATGCTATAGAAAAAATAGAAAAACAATTGGAAGTGGGTAAGAAATAAATGGATTTAAAGGATATAAAAACTCAAGAAATAGTTAATAAGTATAATTTTAAGTTTACAAAAAGTCTGGGTCAAAATTTTCTAGTGGATGATTCAGTACTTAACGATATAATAGATGGAGCAGAAGTAAATAATGAAGATTTTATTATAGAAATTGGTCCAGGAGTAGGGACTTTAACTGCTCAGCTTTTAATGAAAGCAAAAAAGGTAACTGCAATAGAATTAGATAGTGACTTAATTCCTATTCTAGAAAAAGAGTTGGGGGATAATGAAAACTTCAATTTAATACATAAAGATGCACTTAAAGTAGATTTTAATGAACTTATTGGAGATGAAAAAAGTGTTAAGCTTGTAGCTAATCTTCCATATTACGTTACAACACCTATAATTCTTAAACTTTTAAAAGACGGATATAATTTTAAATCTTTAACTATTATGATACAAAAGGAAGTTGCAGAGAGAATTAATGCAGAACCAAATTGCAAGGCATATGGAGCATTGTCTGTTTTGGTACAATATTACTGTGATACGAGTATAGTAAGAAGAGTAGCACCAACATCATTTATTCCAAGGCCAAAGGTAGAATCTATAGTGATAAAATTAGATAGATTGGATAAGCCTAGAGTTGAAACTAAAGATGTAAGGTTTATGTTTGAATTAGTAAGGGCTGGATTTAATATGAGAAGGAAGACTTTATGGAATGCTACAAAGGCACTTAAAGTAAATAAGGAAAAATTAGAAGAAGCATTTGAAAAATCAGGAATAGATCCTAAGAGAAGAGCAGAAACTCTAACAGTACAAGAATTTGCAACATTAGCAGATTGCATATATGATATGAAAATTAACGATTAAAGGTATTACGAAAGGCTTTTAAAGTTTTAGACGTATTTGAAAAAATAACAGATCTTGTTTTAAGACAAGGTCTGTTATTTTCTTTCATGCGGCTTAATTAAATCATAATAGCAATTCTTCCGCATATAATATATGGAATAAATATATGTGGAGGGAATATAGGGGTGGCACATAATAAATTATATAGAAATTTTATAATATTACAGGAAGATGAAAGAGGATATTCTCATTCTAACGATAAAGCTTTATCTGGATATGCCAAGGTTGAGGCAAAAGGTGATAAGTGTAAGGTATCTTTTTATGCCCAAAATCTTAGGCAAGAAGATAATTATTCCATGGTACTTATCTGTTGCAAAAGGGATTTAAAACAATTAATTGATTTAGGACCTTTAGCAATAAATGGAGTTGGAAAAGGAGATACCAGCAAAGAATACTATGTCAATAACATAGCTGGACTTGGAATATCTTATGAAAAAATATCTGGAGCTGCTATTTGTAAAATAAAAGATAATGAAACTGAGTTTATAATGCATGGATTTATGAATGGGGAAGATTCTGCTGATAATTGGAGGAAATTTAAAGTTGTTAAAGTAGATTCTAAAAAGTACATTAATAAACTAGATGAAGAACCTAAAAAGTATATTAATAAACTAGATGAAGAACCCAAAGAGTACATTAATAAATTGGATGAAAAACCTAAAAAGTATATTAATAAACTGGATGAAGAACCTAAAAAGTATATTAATAAACTAGATGAAGAGCCTAAAGAGTACATTAATAAATTGGATGAAAAACCTAAAAAGTATATTAATAAACTAGATGAAGAACCTGAAAAGTATATTAATAAATTTGATGAAGAACCTAAAAAGTATATTAACAAACTGGATGAAGAACCTAAAAAATATATTAATAGATTGAATACAGAACCTAAAAACAAGGATATTCTTGATTCAAGTATAAATAATAAAGTTATAATATCACAATCAAATATTGTAGAAACTAAAACTGTAAAAGCATCGAAATTAGAAAGTGAATTAGTTGAGCGTAAAAAGGAAGAAGATAATATTAAATCTAAAGAAAATATAGAAGTAGGAATTTCAAATGAGAACAATTCTAAAGTGGAAGATAAACATCAAAACAGGATTCCTGAAAACCATAAGAAGATAGCTCAAACTATAGATTCTTTAGATGAAGATAGAAATAAGTGTAAAGAAGCTAAGAAATGTGAGAAGAATGAAGAAACTAAAAAGTGTTACAAGCATGAGATGGATGAAAATATAGAAGAATCTATTAATAGATTATCTAAAAAGTTAGAGACTTATGATGGTGTAATAGATTTTAGGATAAATAATTTGCATGAGGATATTATAGTTTATGGTTTTATAAGGGATAAGAAAAGCAATGACTGTAAGTGGAAAAAATTCAAATTAGAAAAGAAATGTAGAAGTGAGAGCAATATTAAACGTAATTCAAGGAGAATAGAAGAAAACTTTAACTTAGATAAATTAAATCAAACAGTTAGAGAAGATAGATTAGATAGATTAGATATAATAGATTTTGATGAATACGAAAATGATATTCAAAAAATAGGATCAAAAAATACTGAACAACAATCAAGTTTAGATAATATGCAACAACTAAGCTCAAATAATAATATGCAACAATCAAGTTTAGATAATATGCAACAACTAAGTTCAAATAACAATATTCAACAAATGAATTTAGAGAATATGAAACAAGTAACTTCAAATCAGGATTTTAAAATTAATGGGGAAGTAGGGCAGTATTTTGAGAAACTTGCAGAAGGCTTTGAGCCTTATAATGGAAGTTTAGCTGATATAAATTATTGTAAATTGTATAAAATAAATGTAAATAGTATGGAGGATTTATGCGATGAATCAAATTATAATAAGTATACATTAGCATATTATCCAATGCTAAACTATTATCCTTATATTACTAAGGTAGGGTATTTCTTATTAGGATATAAATGTAATAAAAATGGCCATATACAAT
Organism: Clostridium beijerinckii; assembly: GCA_003129525.1. Lineage (NCBI taxonomy): Bacteria > Bacillati > Bacillota > Clostridia > Eubacteriales > Clostridiaceae > Clostridium > Clostridium beijerinckii. The sequence goes on from CP029329.1 coordinate 1,083,823, forward strand.
ATATTGTATATGGAATACCAGGAAGTAAAGAAACAAATGATCAACCATATGGAGGAAGAACAGGTTTCGTAACGTGGACTAGTGACAATAAAAATGATAGAGGGTATTGGCTAATGTTCTATGATTTTAAAAATTCTTCAATTGTAATCCCAACAAAATAGGAAGATAAAATTATTATGAATAAAAAGCAATTAATTGTCACATCAATATTGTTATCATTAATGATAATACTAGCCATAACTCAAGGTTTCTTTAAGGACAATTTTGAACGGATGGTTCTTACGGATAGAGGAATAAGTGAATTTAAGGAATATGATTTTGATGAAGATAAGTATGTTATATCATTGCCAAGTGAATGGATTGTAGATGAAAGAGAAAGTAAAGGGCAATATGTAAGCCATAAATTAAGTTTTAAAGACAATAATAATAAACTTACTGGTTTGTTGGAAGTAATAAATACTAAAGATGATTTAGATGTATTTGCAGAACGTGATTTGAATAATCAGTATTTAGAATACTTTAATTCAGAGGTAATACCTTTTAAGAATCCTAATAATGCTGGAGTATTAGTAAAATATGAGACAAGTATAAAAAATGGATACGACTTTAAAAACGAATGTTATTATTTGAATTTAGAAGAAGGTAAGACAATAAAGGTATTATTTAATCTTAAGAAAAACGAGTATAGGGAAAATATGAATACTATTTTTAATACTATTATCTCAAGTATTAAAACATCTTAAAAGTAATGTAATAAGTATGGGCGTAATAATGTGTTTGAAAATTTCAATAATAGATAGCTTGGCGTAAAATTTGCTTCGTTATAGTCCACAAAACATATTGTAACATGTTTAGATTGCTATTTGTTTTTATATCATTTAAGAAAACAAATAAGATTTGCCAAGGATAAGGATAAGTATTATAATTTAAGTATCAAGGAGAAGCAGAAACTAGCTTCTCCTTGATACTTATTTGACGTTTGGAGGGAATAATGAGGATAATATTATTTGAGATATTTGGTATACAAATAAAGGGTTATGGATTAATGATTGCAATTGGTATAATTGTTGCAGCCGCTTTATTTATAAATAAAGGAAAAAAGAAAGGGTTTAATGAAGATCATTTATTAAACTTAATTATTTTTGCAATAATAGGTGGAATGCTTGGAGGTAAAGGATTATTTATAATAACTGAATTTAAGGATATTATAAAAGAACCAAGTATATTATTGAATTTTGGATATGGTTTTGTTATTTATGGAGCTATAGGTGGTGGTGCTTTAGCAATGTACCTATATTGCAAAAAAAAGAATTGGAATATAATTGAGATGCTAGATATGACAGTCCCAGGTCTTGCAATAGCACAAGGTTTTGGAAGAATTGGATGTTTTTTAGCTGGATGTTGCTATGGAGCAGAAACTATATTACCTATAGGTGTAAAGTTTCCTAAAACTTCTCTTGCACCAGCAGGAATAGATGTACACCCAACACAAATTTATTCTTCGATTTTTGATTTTTTATTAGGATTTTTTCTTTTATATTATAGTAAGAAGGAAAGACAGAATGGTAAAGTAGTGGGTATGTATTTAATAATATATAGCATTGGAAGGTTTTTAGTAGAGTTTTTAAGAGATGATCCTAGAGGAAGTGTTGGATTTCTTTCTACATCGCAATTTATTGCAATATTTACTTTAGTGCTTGGGATTATTATTTTTAATAACCACAAGTTTTTTAAAGGAGCGAAGAAAAACATTGAAGAACAATAAATTTTCAATTATAGTTTTAACCACATTATTAACTGCAAGTATGATGCTCTCAGGCTGCACCTTTGTTAATGATTTAGAAGTTAAAATGAATCTTAAAAATCAGCAATTTGAGTATATAAAACAAAATAGAGTAGATAAGATTGTTATACAAAGTGTTAGGGATAGCGGATTTAGATTTGTAGTTAATGATAGTAAAGCAATAGAGGATATTTATAAACTTTTGTCAGAAGGTAGTGAGGTTTCAAAAAAGAGTTCTCTTGATCCAGATTATATTTTTGAGGTCTGCATTGGAGACGAAGTAAATAAGTACCAATATGTAGTTGGAGCTAACGAGCGTAATACAGGTAATTTTTATAATGAAGATAAAGCTTTTTCAGTTTCAAAGAATTTAGAAAATACTATAATGCAAAATCTTTCATTTATAAGAAAACCAAGAAACTTTCAATACATATACTATCAATCAATATTGAAGGTTATTGAAAGCAAAAGGGACATTTTATCTAATGATAATAAGGTTGGAATAGATATAGGCGGAGATGTAGATTGCTTAAAATATATATTTTCTGTGGACTTAGAAGAATTTAAGAAGAATCTAAATGAGGTTTTACCGAATGTTGATTTGGTGAATAATAATTATGAAAACTTTGATACAATAATAAGAGTTAAGAATAGGGGATATAATAGTACAATCTTCAAAACTTTAATAACTGTAGAAAATAAAAAGGATAAATCTTTTGAGAGCTATTATATATTAGCAGAATATAATTATAAGGATTGGGATATTAAGGTAAGCGAACCAAACAAAGTACCACAAGATTGGTGAAGTAAATGGAGGATGAAATAATGAGTTGTGAAAACTGTCAAAGTAAGGATACATGTAAATCTAAGGATGAAGGATGTAAAGAAGAAAGTTTGAAGTTAACACCTAGATATGGAAAGATAAAAAATGTTATAGGTGTTATAAGTGGAAAAGGTGGCGTTGGTAAATCAACGGTTACTGGAATTATGGCAACTATGTTAGCTAAGAAAGGCTATAAGGTAGGGGTTTTAGATGCAGATATTACGGGACCGTCCATGCCAAGGTTTTTTGGTGTTAATAGTAAAAGAGCAACTATAATTCCTTTAGAAAATGATATGGTAAGATTTGAACCTGTAGAAACAGAAAGTGGAATAAAGGTGATTTCTATGAATCTTTTAACCGCAGTAGAAGATGAACCCGTTATTTGGAGAGGTCCTGTGATTACAGGAGTATTAAAGCAAATGTTTATAGAGACTAATTGGGAAGAACTAGACTATTTGCTTATAGATATGCCGCCAGGTACTGGAGATATAGCTTTAACTGTAATGCAAGAGTTTCCAATTAATGAAATTGTAATAGTTTCTACACCACAAGATATGGTATCAATGATTGTTAAGAAAGTTGTTATTATGGCTCAAAAGATAGGCATAAAGATTAAAGGCGTAGTAGAAAATATGGCTTATATAAACTGCCCAGATTGTGATAAAAAAATAAGAGTATTTAGCAGAAAATCTTCAGATGAAAATGCTCAATATCTAGGATTGCCTCTGATAGGAGAACTACCAATTAATATTGAACTTACAGAAGCACTAGAAGAGGGCAAAGCTGAGGAATATGTTAGAGAAAACTCATTGTATTCGTTAATATTTGAAGGATTATATTAAAAAATATTTAGGCATATGAAATAAAATAACTAGAATGTTTAACTTGTTATTTTACTTTATATGCCTTATTTCTAAATTATGATGTTATATATACATAAATTATTATTTCTTAGGAAATAATAAGTTAGTAATTTTATATTATAGAAAGGATTGATTTATTAATGAAGCCAAATGTAGATAAAGATACTTGTATATCATGCGGATTATGTCCATCAATATGTCCAGAATGTTTTGATATGGAGGATGATGGAAAGGCTGGAGCAATAGTTGATGAAGTTCCAGATGATTCAATGGATTCAGCAAAAGAAGCAGAAGAAAGTTGTCCGGTAAATGCAATTTCTATAGAATAATAGAATATGTAAATCTAATTCAAATAGGATTGATAGTTGTATAAAACAAATATCAATCCTATTGTGTATTTATATAGAAATTTATAGATTAAGTGCATAAATGGTATGAAATTTTTACAAGGTTTCATTCCTTATGTTAGAATTAATTAAATAAGGTTTAAAAGGTTTATATATAAAGTATTAGCTAACTTTGAATACTCTGCAATAATCAGAATATTTTGAAATTGTTATTATAAATAGTCAATTATGTTGTAAATATTAGATTTATCATCTTTATTATGATTGGCATTATAATTGGAACTAGATTTACTTAAATTTACCGTGTGATGAGCAATAGAATTAGAAGGTAGATTATTAGATGAAGTAATAAAAATATCGTCATTACTATTAACAATAGTAGCATCTTTATAGGTTGAATCTAATACAAAATCTTTCATATTAAAATAACTCCTTTCTCTATAGAAATATTATTTACAAATAGAGAAAGGAGTATACAGATTAAATACATAAAAAATAACAAGTCAGTATGCAAATCCATTTTATCTGATGTTCTCAAGAATTACAGGCTTTATGTAATATGTCTTAATCTACTTTTTCAACTATAAGCCCAACAAGTCCAGGACCTGTATGAACTCCAAGCGCAGGGCCAATTTCTCCGCCTAAGGTACATTCTATTAGATTTGGAAAATATTTTATTGCATCATATAACATTGCAGCTTTATCAGGAGCATTTCCATCTAGAACCCAAACTTTACATGGACTAGCTTCTAAGTAGGGCTTTAGTAAACTTGCTAAGCGAGATATGGATTGTTTTATTCCTCGAATCTTGCATACAGTATGATATATTCCATCATCACCTACAGTTATAATAGGTTTAAGGTTAAGAGCATCTGCTATTGTGCCAGAAACTTTACCTATTCTACCACCTTTTATTAGATATTCCAATGTATCTATCGTAAAGAATACATCTATTTTGCTTCTAAATATAGGTAGGATATCTACTATTTCATTAAAAGACTTTCCTTCTTTAATTAAATTTGCTGTTTCAATTACCATTGCACCCTCTGACATGGTTAAGGTCATAGAATCAAATACAAAGATTTCAAGCCCAGAAGTATTTTCAGCAGCAAGTCTTGCAGAATTATAAGTTCCTGAAAGACCACTTGATATAGTTATTATAATTACATGAGTATAACCTTCATTTTTTACTTCTTCTAAGGCAGAAGCAAATTTATCTATACTAGGTAATGAAGTTTTAGGAATTTCTTTAGGTAATGCTTCATAAAGCATTTTGGGAGTTATATCTATTCCATCATCATATTCCCTATCAGAAAATATAATTTTAAGCGGTAATATCTTAATATTATTTGCTTTTGCAAAATCAGTATTTAAATCAGAAGCACTATCAGTTATTAATGCTATTTTATCCATCTTAGTTCCTCCTAAAATATAATAATATTTAATTAATTATATCACTATTTGTAAAATATAAGTTTTTTATTAGTTCAAGTATTAACATTAAAACGTAGAAATAATAAAATTTTTATATAAGATATTAAGAAAAAATATGATAAATGTAGTGATAAGCAATGATAAGAGTTGTTTATAATAAGTCAAATATATAAAAGTGACAAAAAATGGCCAAATCGAAAGATAATGAGATGTAAATCATGATAATTAAAATCTAGAGGTTTAAAAATAAAAAAATAGAAGCATTGCTAATGAATACCTAATACAGTATAATAATACGGTAGTGATTACACTATATATTGTGTCATGGAGGGAATAACAATGCTATATGTTGTAAAAAGGGACGGGAGAGAAGTTGAATTTAATTCAGACAAGATAGCCCAAGCCATTAAAGGGTCAGCCGCTGAAATAGGTTTAATTTTAAGAGAAAGCCAAGTATTAGATACTGTACAGAAAGTAATTACATATATTGAATTAGAGCATAGAAAAACAATAACGGTAGAACAAATACAGAATTTTGTAGAGAAATCACTACACGATGAGGGTCATAAAGATATAGCGTTTGCCTATTCAGGATATAGAAAAGAAAGAACAAAGGTTAGAGAAATAAAATCAGATTTAATGAAAGCAATTCGCCAAATTGGTGTTGAGACAGATAGAGATAATGCAAATGTAGGAAATAATTTTAGTTCAAAATTACTTAGAATAGCTTCTGAATCAAATAAGTGGAATACCTTGGCTATAATGCCTAAAAGTTTAGCAAAAGCTCATGAAACAGGAGACTTATATTATCATGATTTAGATAGTTATAATTTAACTGTAAATTGTTTGCATATTCCGACTAGAGAAATGTTGGAAAATGGATTTAATACAGGATATGGAACAATTAATGCTCCTAGAAGAATAGAAACAGCTGCAGAATTATCATGTATTTTATTACAATCAACTCAAAATGACATGTTTGGAGGTCAATCTCACCCAGACTTTGATAATGATATGGCTATATTTGTAAATCCTACTAGGGAAGAGATTAGAAAAGAATTAGAAGAACTAGAAATCCCTGAGGAAAAGATAGAAGATTTACTTGAAAAAAAGGTAAGAAATAAAGTAAAACAAGCTATGCAAGGTGTTGTTTACAATCTTAATACAATGCATTCAAGAGCTGGATCACAAGTTCCATTTAGCTCAATCAATCTTGGATTACCTGAAAGTTCAGATGCTGCACTCGTATGTGAAGTTTTTCTTTTAGAATATGAAAAGGGATTAGGAAAGGGAGAGCAACCAATTTTCCCTAACATAATTTTTAGAGTCAAATCAGGAGTTAACAGAGAAGAAAATGATCCGTATTTTTATTTATATAAATTAGCATGTAGAGTAGCTGCAAAAAGAATGAATCCAACGTTTATGAACATTGATGCAGACTTCAATAAAGAATATTATGATATGGGATATGTTCCAGCAACCATGGGATGTAGAACTTACCTTATGAAAAATATAAATGGCGAACCAGGTTGTAAAGGTAGGGGAAATATAGCACCTACAACTATTAATCTTCCAAGAGTAGGATTGCAAGCCAAAGGGGATATAAATAAATTTTTTGAAATATTAGATTCAAGATTAGAGTTATCAAAGGATTCTCTAATGCATAGATATAATGTGTTAAAAAATCTGAAGGTTAAGGATTTGCCATTTGTTGCAGGGCAAGGACTTATGAAAGGTTCAGAGGGTTTAAAACCTGATGATTCAATAGAACCAATCCTAAAGCAAGGAACATGGGGAATTGGATTTATAGGACTTGCAGAAACACTAGTAGCTTTAACAGGCAAACATCATGGAGAAGATACTGAAGCTAGAGAATTAGGTGTGAAAATTATTGAACACATAAAACAATATACAGATAAAATTACAGAAGAGTATAAATTAAATTGGAGTTGTTATGCTACTCCGGCAGAAGGCCTTTCAGGTAAGTTTATAAAACAAGATCAAAAGATATTTGGAGTAATAAGTGGAGTAACTGATAAAGAATATTATACAAATAGCTTCCATGTACCAGTTTCACATGCGATTTCTATTAAAGATAAAATCAATATTGAGGCTCCATATCACAAGCTTTGCAATGGTGGGCATATAAGTTATATAGAAGTAGATGATTCACCGAATGCAGAAACAGTAATGGATATAATAAATTATGCATATAAGAATACTAATATCAGTTATGTGGGAATTAATTTTCATATAAAATATTGTAGGGATTGCGGAACTTACTTACATGAAAATCAAAGTAGTTGTCCAAAATGCGGAAGCCAAGATATACAAGGAATATCAAGAGTTACCGGATATTTAAGTTTAGACGAAAGATTTGGTGCAGGAAAATACCATGAGAGAGAAGATAGAATATCTCATACAGAAAATCATGGTCATAACTATAACTAAATATCAACTGATATTTAATTATATATAATAGATTTAACTTTATATACAAATGCCTAGGAAAAGATAATTATATGAATAGTTAGTTAATAATGTTCAGTAGTTGGTAATTTGTGATTTTAAATTAGTAATTAAGAAGCTATCTTAAAATAAGAAAATGAATTGGATTCAGTTCAATATATTATTTTAAGATAGCATTTTTATTATTGTTAATCCTCAAAGTTTAATTCATAAACCATATAATATCTTTATTTAAGATTATTAATGAATAGAATTAGTATAAATCGGGGATTAAATAAGTAAACCTATTATAAAAGTTAAAATAATTAAGGTATTGCAATATTTCAAAAAAAACTTGCAATAATATCATTTATTTTAACTTAAATAGGCTGATTTTCGAAGTTACTTGAAGGAGAGGCTCTATTCTATTGCAAAAAACAATGATAAGACTTGTCTAGAGTTGATGAAATATGATATTATAAAGAAAGATTAATAAAATGATATTTTATTAGCTCTTATTAAATATGCAATAAGTTAATAATGTAAGTGGAGGGATTGCAATGGCAATTAGTAATTTGAAAGAAAACAAAAAAGTTACTATAGTAGATACCACTCTTAGAGACGGTGAACAAACCGCAGGAGTTGTTTTTGCTAATCAAGAAAAAATAATGATAGCACAAATGCTAAGTGACTTAGGCGTTGATCAACTAGAAGTAGGAATTCCTACAATGGGTGGGGACGAAAAAAAGGCTATAAAGGAGATCGTAAAAAGAAATTTAAAACCTAGTATCATGGCATGGAATAGAGCTGTAATTGGTGACATAGAACAATCAATAGATTGTGGAGTTGATGCGGTTGCTATATCAATATCAGTTTCTGATATACACATTCAACACAAACTAAAAACATCTAGAGAATGGGTATTAGAAAGCATGGTTAAATCTGTAGAATTTGCAAAGAAAAATGGACTTTATGTATCTGTTAATGGGGAAGATGCATCTAGAGCAGATAAAGATTTCTTAGTTGAATATATTAATGCAGCTAAACAAGCAGGGGCAGATAGATTTAGATATTGTGATACTGTAGGGATTATGGAACCATTTAGAATTAGAGATGATATTAAATATATATATGATAAGACAGGTTTTGATATAGAAATGCATACTCATGATGACTTTGGAATGTCAACAGCTAATGCTGTAGCTGGTATCAAGGGAGGAGCATCACATGTTGGAGTAACTGTAAATGGTCTTGGTGAAAGAGCAGGGAATGCAGCGTTAGAAGAAGTTATAATGGCATTAATGCTTGTTTATGGATATAATGGTGAAGATATAAATACTCAAATGTTCAGAGAAGTATCACAATATGTATCAAGAGCATCAGGAAGAGAACTTCCAATCTGGAAAGCTATTGTTGGAACAAATATGTTTGCACATGAATCAGGAATTCATGCTGATGGAGCAATAAAAGATCCTAAGAATTATGAAGCTTTCGATCCAGAAATAGTTGGTCTTGAAAGACAAATTGTTATAGGAAAGCACTCTGGAAGGGCTTCAATAATAAATAAGTTTAAAGAATATAATAGAGTACTTACAGATGATGAAGCAAAAGGAATATTGGAACTTGTAAGAGCAACATCAGTTAGATTGAAGAGAACTTTATTTGACAAAGAAGTAGTTCAATTATATAAAGAATATCATAGACAATTAGAAGAAAAAAATAAATAGAAATAGGAGGAACACAAATTGGGTGATAATTTAGTTTACAAGATTTTAAAGAGTCATGTGGTTGAAGGTGAATTAAAGGCAGGAGAGCCAATTGCATTAAAGATTGACCAAACGTTAACTCAAGATTCAACAGGAACAATGGCATATCTTCAATTAGAAGCTATGGGAATAGATAGAGTAAAGACTAAAAAATCTGTGGCATTTATAGATCATAATATGTTGCAACAAGGTTTTGAAAATGCAGATGATCATAAGTTTATTCAAACAGTTGCATCTAAATATGGTGTATACTTCTCAAAACCAGGTAATGGAATATGCCATCAAATATTCCTAGAAAGATTCTCAACTCCAGGAGATACATTAATTGGATCTGATAGCCATACACCAACAGCAGGCGGTGTTGGTATGCTTGCTATGGGTGCAGGTGGATTAGACGTTGCTCTTGCTATGGGAGGAGGAGCTTACAACATTAATACTCCAAAGGTAGTAAAGATAGAACTTACTGGAAAGCTAAATAAGATGGTAGCAGCTAAAGATGTTATCTTAGAAGTTTTAAGAATATTAACTGTTAAAGGTGGAGTAGGTAAAGTTTTTGAATATGCTGGTGAAGGCGTTAAAACACTTTCAGTTCCAGAAAGAGCTACTATAACTAATATGGGCGCTGAACTTGGAGCAACAACCTCAATATTCCCAAGTGATGAAAGAACATTAGAATTCTTTAAAGCTCAAGGAAGAGAAGAAAATTGGATAGAATTTAAGCCAGATGCAGATGCAGTATATGATGAAGTAGTAACAATTAATTTAAATGAATTAACTCCACTTACAGCTAAGCCACACAGCCCAGATAATGTAGCTAAGGTTAGTGAAGTTGGTAAGATTAAAGTTGATCAAGTAGTTATAGGAAGCTGTACTAACTCTTCTTATGAAGACTTAATGAAGGTTGCTAAGATATTAAAAGGTAAAAAGGTACATTCAGATGTTAGTTTAGTAATAGGACCTGGATCAAGACAAGTTATGGAGATGATAGCTAGAAATGGTGCGTTAGCAGATATAATCAGCTCAGGAGCAAGAATACTTGAAAATGGTTGTGGACCTTGTATAGGTATGGGTCAATCACCAGGAACTGATGCAATTTCGCTTAGAACTGTTAATAGAAATTTCTATGGTAGAAGTGGAACATTATCAGCACAAATATATATAGTGAGTCCTGAGACTGCGGCAGTTTCAGCTATAAATGGAGTTTTAACTGATCCAACAGAAGTGGATGTAGATTTAACAATAGATATGCCTAAGGAATTCTTAATAGATGATTCGATGATTTTAGCACCAGCACCAACAAATGTTGAAGTTGAAGTTGTTAGAGGACCAAATATTAAACCATTCCCAGTAAGTAAGCCATTAGCTGAAGAACTAGATGGTAAGGTATTAATAAAGGTTGAAGATAATATTACAACCGACCACATTATGCCTTCAAACTCAAAGTTATTACCATTTAGATCAAATATACCTTATCTTGCAGAATTCTGCTTTAATACAGTAGATACAGAATTCCCTAAGAGAGCTAAGGAATTCAATGGTGGATTTATAATTGCTGGAGGAAACTACGGTCAAGGTTCAAGCAGAGAACATGCAGCGCTAGCACCATTATACTTAGGTGTTAAGGCTGTTATAGCTAAATCATTTGCAAGAATCCATAAAGCTAACTTAATAAATAATGGAATAATTCCAATAGAATTTAAGAATGAAGCAGATTATGATAACATTGATTTAATAGATGACTTAAAGATGGAAAATATCCAAGGTGTTTTAGAAACAGGATTAGTTAAAGTGAAGAACTTAACTAAGGGAACTGAATTTGAAGCAACTATTGATTTAACAGAAAAAGAAATTGCAGTTATTAGAGCTGGTGGAAGACTTAACTACGTAAAAGCAAATAGCTAATTTGAAATATAATAATTAAATGAAAAGGTACAGGAGTTCATATATTTTGAATTCTTGTGCTTTTTTTATATTGAAATTTATAATTGGGAAATTATGAGATATTATAATTTGTAAATTTATTTATAATTAAGTTATAATTAATATATAAGAATTTTTTTAGAGTGATAATAGATACGGCATATTGAAAAATAACAAGTCAGCATACTAGTATATTTCGAGTTATTAACTTGTTATTTTATATCATGTGTCTAAATTAGTTAGAAAGAGGTCGTTATTATGGAAAAGACTATAAGACTATCTGGAATAGCATATGAAAGTTTAGTTAATGGACCTGGCATGAGAAGAGTATTTTTTGCTCAAGGATGCAAACATAACTGCAAATCTTGTTTTAATCCTGACACTCATGATTTTTATGGTGGTGAAGAAAAAAATTTAGATGAATTAATAGAAGATACATTAGATAATCCAATTTTAAGAGGAGTTACATTTAGTGGCGGAGATCCATGGGAACAAGCTGATAAATTTGCTTATATGGCAACGGCTTTTAAAGAAAAAGGATTGAATATTTGGAGTTATACAGGATATACTTATGAGCACATTATTGAACATAAAGATGAATATGAAGGTTGGAATGATTTAATAAATAATATAGATGTATTGGTAGATGGAAAATTTGAAGATGATAAACAACAAGATGGACTTAAATTTAGAGGTTCAACAAACCAAAGGATAATAGATGTTAAAGAAAGTATTAGATTGAATAAGGTCATTACAATAGAGTATTAATTTTTATATACTATATTAATTGAAAGTATCTTTAACAAGGTATATAAAAAAATATAATAGCATACTGACTTATTATTTTTTAAATATACCTAATATGGAGGAGGAAATTTTATGATTTATTCTTTAGAAAATTCAAGTATTAAAATTACAGCAAGTACTCATGGGGGAGAAATACATTCCATAACAAGTAAAGTTGATGGAACTGAATATTTATGGGATGGAAATCCTGAGTATTGGAAGTATCATGCACCAATATTATTTCCTATAGTGGGAAAGGTTTTAGACTCAAAGTATAGAGTTGATGGAAAAACATATGAATTGCCCCAACATGGATTAGCTAGAACTTCTGAGTTTAAATTGATTTCAAAAACAGATAGTGAAGTAACATTTGAATTAAATTTCTCAGAAGAATCTTTAAAAGTATATCCATATAAGTTTTCATTGAGAGCTTGTTATACCTTAGAAAATAACACTGTTAATGTTAAATATAGTGTTAAGAATTTAGATGACAAGATAATATATTTTTCAATAGGAACACATCCTGCATTTATGTGTCCTATCAATCAAATTGGGAAATTAGAAGATTGTTATCTTGAATTTAGTGAAAAAGAGATAAGTAATAGAAATGTTCTTACTAAAGAAGGATATCTGTCTCATAATGAGAGTGAATGTTTAAATTCAACAGATAGTATTATGTTATCAAAGGAATTATTTAAAGATGATGCATTAGTTTTTAATAATTTAAAATCTGATAAAATAACAATAAAATCAAAAAACAGTAACAAAGCTTTAACTATAGACTTTAATGGTTTTCCTTACATGGGAATTTGGGCACCAAAAGATGGAGCACCATTTGTATGCATAGAACCTTGGTTTGGTCATGCGGATTATGAAGATTTTAATGGTGAATTCAGTGAAAAAGAAGGTGTAATTTCATTAGAAGTAGAGCAAGAATTTAGTTGCACCTATAAAATCACTACTATTTAAAACTAATTTAGTATCATTATGCTTATAATTTTTAGTATATTTGAAATAATAAAATTATAGATTAATCCACAGAAATATGAATTGAAATTATATATCTGTGGATTATTTATGATAGCTTGTGGATATAATTAAAGATTTAATGAAATATTATTTTTAATATGTCTAAGAAGGGAGAGTCTAAATGTTGATTTTAGGAAAAGAATTTTATAAGCAGGGAGCATTAATTTTAGCTAAAGAACTTTTGGGAAAAACTCTTGTGAGAAATATTGATAATGTAATTTTGAAAGGAAAAATCGTTGAAACAGAAGCATATATAGGAGAAATAGATAAGGCATCTCATGCTTATAATGGCAAAAGGACTGAAAGAACAGAGCCATTATTTAGAGAAGGTGGCATTGCATATGTATACTTTATTTATGGGAAATATCATTGCTTTAATGTTATAAGTGGACTTGAAAATAAGGGTGAGGGAGTTTTGATAAGAGCACTAGAGCCATTAAATGAATTTGATTACCTTGCCAAAAGAAGATTTAATCAAAATTATGAGGAATTATCAGAAGCTAAGAAAAAATCAATTACAAATGGCCCTTCAAAATTATGTATGGCGTTTTCAATAGATAAATCGGAAAATTATATGAAGCTTTATGAAAAAGGGAACTTTTATATAGATTATGAGGAGCAGGAAAAGTTTGAAATAGTTGAAACTAAGAGAATTGGTATTGATTATGCAGAAGAAGCCATAGACTTTCCTTGGAGATTTTATATAAAAGGTAATAAATATATATCTAAAAAATAGGCAAGATATATTTGTGAATATAGAATTGCTTAAGGTGAAAATGTTTGTATGGTATCAAGCGTTGATATCAGTATTGCAGATGCCATAAGAAGATACAATTAATATTAAAACCACAAAGAGAGCACATATTATTAAAAATCATGTGCTCTTTTTATATATGAAGATTAAGTATTATTTACTTAACTATAGCCATTAATTTTAATTTCAGAAGTTATATTGAAACCCGTACAATATAAGATGTTTAACTTTTTATAGTTCATATCTTATACTTGTTATAACTATTGAAATTTCATCTATTAAATTAATTTCTTTGTTAATTGTATCAGTTTTAGAGCTTTTAATGACTTTTACAATAGGTCTTAGTGGAAAGTTAGGTAGAGTTTCCTGAACCACAGCTATATCACCATTACTAAGATCAACTAAAGTTCCTTTAGAAAAAGGAATTACTATTTTACAAAAAGTATTAACTATATCATAATCAAACATCTTACCTGCATTAGACATTAAATACTCTAAAACATCACTTGGAAACATTGCTTTCTTATTAGGTCTACCTGTTGATAACTCATCATAAGCATTAGCAATGCTTACAATTTTGCTTAAGGTATTGATTTCATCATTAATTAATGCGTTAGGATAACCCAAGCCATCAGGCCTTTCATGATGTTGCAATGCTATTATTTTACTATTAGCACTTAAGTTATAAGAGTCTGATAGATATTTGTAGCCGAGATTTGAATGCTGTTGTAGTATTGAAACTTCTTCTAATGTTAGTTCTTCTTCTTTCATTAGGAGTTCTTTGGGAATAAATGATTTTCCAACATCATGAAGCAAAGCTCCTGTGGAAAGATGTTGCAATTGCCTCTTAGGTAACTTTAAAGCAATACCAAGAACAAGTGATATTACAGCAACATTTACAGAATGAGAATAAACATAATTATCCAGACTTCTTATATCTACTAATGAAAGTAGTACACTTTTGTTGTTTAGTATATTTTCAATTAAATTTTCTGCCATATTTTCAATGTTGTTAAAATATACAGATTCCTTTTTTGAAAATTTATCAGCAACAGTAAGTCTACTTATATTTGAAAAAGCTTCTTTTATTGTTAAAATTGACTTTTGTCTTAACTCAGGTTTAATAATATCTTCTATTTCTTCAGAACTATATTCATCAATTATATATATTGATAAGATATTTATTTCTTTTATTTTAGATATAATTCCTTTGCTTAGAATTACACCAGATCTTACTAATATTCTGCCTTCAATGTCATATAAAGTTTTACCGATAATTGTATTTGGCTTTACACATTCAATTGGAACTAATCTCATAGTTATCTTCTCCTCAAGCATTTGGTTTTAAATAATACAAGTTACAACATAATTCGCTGGTAATATATTTCACATAAGAATAGTATATCAGTAAAATTAGTCTATTTATAGTATTATAGGGAAAATATATTATTATTTATATAATATATTGTCAAATTATAGATTTAATGTTATGAATTTGGGAAGTGTTAACTTGAGATATAGCTCTGATTTAAGTGAACTTCTATTTAGGTGTGAAGTTCCATGAAACTTATAGAAAATAGATTGAATTGCTAGATTTTTATTCATAAAAGTAGCAGATGATATTTCATTACTATTTATTATGTAAGTATAAATAGTAAAAAAATATCATCTGCTATTAGGCATGTAAAAGAATATAACAAGTCAAAACATGTGATGTAGATTTTACATCAGACAAGCTGATATGTTTACCTAATAAAGCCTTATTAAGTAAACGTGCCTATGAAGTATGTTTACTTAATAGACTAGTATACTGAATTGTTATTTTTTCAAATGCATCTTATATTAAAATTCTGATGTTCCAGGAGTTCTAGGGAATGGTATTACGTCTCTGATATTTGTCATGCCAGTTATGTACATGATTAATCTCTCAAAACCTAAACCAAAGCCAGCGTGTTTAGTTTCTCCATACTTTCTTAGTTCTAAGTACCACCAGTAATCTTCTTCGTTTAATCCTAATTCAGCCATTCTGCCCTTTAAGACATCTAATCTTTCTTCTCTTTGACTACCACCTATTATTTCTCCGATTCCTGGGACTAAAAGGTCAGTAGCTGCAACTGTTTTGTTATCATCATTAATTCTCATGTAGAATGCTTTTATTTCTTTAGGATAATCTGTTACAAAAAGAGGCTTTTTAAAGTGCTCTTCAGTAAGATATCTTTCATGTTCTGTTTGTAAATCAATGCCCCAAGCTACATCATAATCAAATTTATTGCCACATTTTTCTAAGATTTCAACAGCTTCTGTATAAGTAACTTTAGCGAAGTCTGATGAAACTACATGATTTAATCTCTCTAATAATCCTTTATCAACAAATGAGTTAAAGAATTCCATTTCTTCAGGACATTCATCTATAACATATTGTATAACATACTTAAGCATGCTTTCTGCAAGTTCCATATCGTCTTGTAAATCTGCAAAAGCAATTTCAGGTTCAATCATCCAAAATTCAGCGGCATGTCTTGTTGTATTAGAATTTTCAGCTCTAAAAGTTGGACCAAAAGTATAGATGTTTCTGAAGGCTAAAGCAAAACACTCACCATTTAATTGACCAGAAACAGTGAGATTAGTCTCTTTTCCAAAGAAATCTTTGCTATAATCTATATTTCCATCTTCAGTTAATGGTGGATTTTTAGGATCAAGAGTTGTTACTCTAAACATTTCTCCAGCACCTTCAGCATCACTACCAGTT
Source organism: Clostridium beijerinckii (assembly GCA_003129525.1). Classification (NCBI taxonomy): domain Bacteria; kingdom Bacillati; phylum Bacillota; class Clostridia; order Eubacteriales; family Clostridiaceae; genus Clostridium; species Clostridium beijerinckii. The sequence continues at coordinate 1,100,525 of CP029329.1, forward strand.
ATTATAGGAGTGTGTGCGTATACGAAGTTTTGTTCTTGGAAGAACTTATGTATAGCAAAGGCAGCAACAGAACGTACTCTAAAAGTTGCTGAAAAAGCATTAGTTCTAGGTCTTAAATGAGCTATTGTTCTTAAATACTCGAAAGTATGTCTTTTCTTTTGAAGAGGATAATCAGAGTTTGACATTCCTTCAACAATAACTTCTTTTGCTTGAATTTCAAAAGGTTGTTTTGCATCAGGTGTAGCAACTAATACACCTATAACTGAAATTGAAGAATTGATAGGTAATTTCGATATTTCTTTAAAATTACCTAATTTATCATCAAAAACTATTTGGATATTTTTAAAGAAAGAACCATCATTAACTTCTATAAAACCAAAAGCATTAGATGCTCTTAAAGTTCTTATCCAACCTGATATTGTTATTTCCTTTGATAAAAAATTATCAGTATTTCTATAAAGGCTTCTAATTAAAATTGATTTTGCCATATCATATGACCTCCATTTTATAAATAATATTTAGTCAAAAAATGAAAAAATTTTCACTTTAAAAGAACGGCATATAAAAGAAAATAGACTAGCATACTGACTTGTTATTTCTTTTAATATGCCTTATATAATAATCTGCTAGGTTTAATACTAACTAGATTTTACAATACTTTGTTGGCTAATGCAACTTAAGTAACCCCTAGAGGGTTCATCATTTAAGCTTCTAAATACTTTTCACCAACAATAACTACATCACCAGCACCTACTGTTAACAATAAATCGCCAGAAGTAAGTTTCGACTTCACATAATCTAATGCTTCATCATGTGAATGAACATTAGTACATTTTATACCTTTGCTTCTTATAGCATCTCCAAGGTCATCAGAAGATACAAGTCCAGTATTTTTTTCACGTGCAGCATAAATATCCATTAATATAAGCTCGTCGGTATCACTAAAACACTCTGTAAATTCATCAAATAAAGATTTTGTTCTAGTATAAGTATGAGGCTGAAATATGCAATAAGTTTTATTGTGTTTAATTTGTTTTGCAGTACTTAAAGTAGCTTTAATTTCTGTAGGATGATGAGCGTAATCATCTATTACAGTAACGCCATTTAATTCACCCTTATACTCAAATCTCTTATGAGCGCCCTTACATTTTGATAATCCTTCAATTATATTGTCATTAGAAATATTAAATATAAGGGAAACACAGATTGAGGCAAGTGCATTTAATATACTATGCTTACCTGGAATGTTTAAAGTAAGAGAAAATAAATTTTTATTGTCTTTATATACATCAAAGGTTGCACAACCATCCTTATTGAAAATAATATTTTTAGCAATTACATCTGAAGTTTCATCAAAACCATAGCTTAAAGTATTGCAATCTACCTTAGATAGAATTTCTTTAACTCTAAAATCATCACCATATCCTACAAGATAGCCATCCTGAGGAATAAGTTTAGAAAATTTTAAGAAAGTATCAGCAATTTCATCTATGTCTTTATAACAATCTAAATGGTCAGCATCAATATTTAAGATTACACCTATATATGGGAAAAACTTTAAAAATGAACGTTTATATTCACAAGCTTCAGTTAAAAAATACTCACTATTACCTATTCTAAAATTTCCATGAATTATATCTAATTCCCCACCCACTAAAATAGTTGGGTCTAGATTACCAGCAAGTGTAACATGGGAAAGCATAGATGTACATGTAGTTTTTCCATGAGTACCTGAGATGGCTACATTATATTTATGACCTTTCATAATCTCACCCAAGAATTCAGCTCTATCCATTAGTGTAATATTCTTTTCCTCAGCTTCTAAAAGTTCAGGATTATCAGATGGTATTGCAGCCGTATAAACTACTAAATCTACATTTTTAATATTTTCGCTTTTGTGGCCTATGTAAATTTCAGCACCTGAAGCCTTTAATTTCTCAACAATTGGAGAATTTTTAAAATCTGAACCAGATACCTTGAACCCACTATTTAATAAAACAGCAGCGAGTCCACTCATACTAATTCCGCCAATACCTATAAAATGAATTTTTTTATCTTTATCATTTATAAAATCGAAAGACAAACGATCAACTCCTTTTTAATTAGCAAAACTAAAGGTTTATCATATATTCTCTAAACTTTAATTAAAATCTTTAGTTTTATACTTTAACTATAATTATATACATTTTTCTAAAAATCAACCATAGGAAAAATTAAATACATAATATATTATGGAGATTTATCATATTTGTGAATAAATTAGAAATATATACATTAACATTATAACTAAAAACATTGATATTAACTTGAATTTAGAATAAAATATGAATATTAAAGGGATTTAATATAAAAAAATTCGTGTAGGTGATTAAAATGGAGAAGTTTACTAGAAATAAAAGAGTAGTTGCCATAACTAAAATCTTATTGGAAAATCCCAATAAGATTTTAGGATTGAATAATTTTTCAGAATTATTAAATGCAGCAAAGTCTACTATAAGTGAAGATATAGTCGTTGTTCGTGAAGTTTTAGAAAGACTTGAAATGGGTAAAATTGAAACAGTTGCAGGCGTTGCAGGAGGAATAAAATATATTCCACAGAGTGGTGAAGAAAAAAAGAAAGCTTTTGCACTAGAACTATGTAAGCAATTAAGTGATGACGGCAGAGTTATTCCTGGAAATATAATATATATGACTGACTTAGTATATAATCCTAAAATAATAAATAAAGCTGGAATTATGCTTTCATCATGCTTTAAGGGAAAAGATGTTGATTATGTAATAACTGTGGAAACTAAGGGTATTCCTCTAGCTTATGAAGTAGCTAGAAACTTAGGCGTACAATTAATTATTGCAAGAAGGGATAGTCAAGCAACGGAAGGGCCAACAGTTACTATAAATTATGTTTCTGGTAGCAACGGAAGATTACAACAAATGGCATTATCAAAAAAATCAATGAAATCATCTAGTAAGTGTATATTTATTGATGATTTTATGAAGGGTGGAGGAACTGCAGTTGGAATTAAAGCTCTACTAAAGGAATTTGATAGTGAGTTAGTGGGAATTGGAGTATTAATAGATAATAAACAAATTGAAAAGAAATTAGTTGATGAATACGTTTCTATTGTGGAATTAACTGAAGTAGATAAATCAGCAATTATAGGAATACAGCCTTCAAAAATATTTTCTTAAGCAAAATCGGACAATCTCTTACCAGTAGTATTTTATATAAGGCATATGAAAATAAAAAATCATTATATTTTCATATGATAAAATTTACGCAAAAATAAATTTTATAAGGATTTATTAAATATAAAAAAGGAATTTAGAAATTTGTGGAGAAATTATATAAATATTAAATATTTTTAAGCAACTGGGAAGGGTGGAGTAAAATGCAAATTACAGATGTTAGAATTAGAAAGATTACATCAGAAGGTAAAATGAAAGGAATAGTTTCTGTCACATTTGATAATGAATTTGTAGTTCATGATATCAAAGTTATAGAAGGACAAATGGGTTTATTTATTGCTATGCCTAGTAGAAAAACACCAGATGGAGAATTTAAGGATATAGCTCACCCAATAAACACAGAAGCAAGAGAAAAAATTCAAACTGCAATTTTAGAAGCTTATGAAAAAGCTGTTTCAGAAGAAGTTGTAGAAGGGTAATGGGTTTAGTAAATAAGAGGAAGTTTTAATAACTTCCTCTTATTTTGTGAAATTAAATTCTCGAATATAATATTAAATGGGACATGGGTTGAAATAAAAGTAGCTTTCCAATATAATTAAATTAATATGAATATTTAACGAATTATCAAGGGAATTAATCGTGTTAATATAAAGGCATACTAAAAAATATACACAGATAAAAAAAGCGCAACCAAGATCATTTCACAGATAAAAAAAGCACGAAGTAGATTTTTTAGATGTCTAAATTTATAAATGAGGTGTGATATATAATGTATAAATGTGCACTAGTTTTAGCAGCTGGTCAAGGTAAGAGAATAAAGTCAGATTTACCTAAAGTATTGCATAAAGTATGTGGTAAAGAAATGTTAAAGCATGTTATAGACTCAATAAGAAGTTCAGCAATTGATGATATTAATGTAATTATCGGCAAGGGTGCTGAGCTTGTAAAAGAGAGAACATTAGATAAAAAGGTATCTTATTCACTACAAGAAGAACAATTAGGTACAGGGCATGCTGTTAAGTGTGCTGAGGAATTTTTAAAGGATAAGAAAGGCGTAGTTGCAATTTTTGCAGGGGACACTCCTTTAATAAAGCAAGCTACTATTGAAAGATTAATTGGTGACCATATTCAAGACAAGAATGCAGCAACCATTTTAACAGCAATTGTTGATGATCCAACCGGATATGGAAGAATTGTGAGAGAAAATAATGAGGTTCTAAAAATTGTTGAACATAAGGATTGCAATGAGGAAGAACTTAAAATTACAGAGATGAATTCCGCAATTTATTGTTTTGATATTGAATTATTAGTAGATGCTTTAAGTAAAATAAAAAATGACAATAATCAAGGTGAATATTATCTTACAGATGTTATTGGAATATTAAAATCTGAAGGTAAGAGGATAGGGGCGGTTGTAACCGAGTATGAAGAAACTATTGGAATAAATTCAAGAGTTCAATTAGCAGAAGCAGAAGAAATACTTAAAAATAGAATAAATATTAAGCATATGGAAAACGGAGTTACATTAATTGATCCTAAAACAACATATATAGGAATTGATGTTGAAATAGGAAAAGATACAATAATATATCCTAATAATATTTTAGAAGGTAATACTAAGATAGGAAGCAACTGTTTAATTTATCAAAATTCAAGAATTGTAGATAGTATTATTGGTAACGAAGTAGATATTCAATCTTCAGTTATATTAAGTAGTAATATTGGAGATAATACAACAGTTGGACCTTTTGCATATATCAGACCTGAAACTACAATAGGTAAACATGCTAGAATAGGAGATTTTGTAGAAATAAAGAAATCAACTATTGGAGATGGAACTAAGGTATCTCATTTAACTTACATAGGTGATGCTGAGGTTGGATCAGAATGTAATTTTGGATGTGGGACAGTAGTTGTAAATTATGACGGTAAAAACAAATATAAGACTATTATTGGAGATCATAGCTTTATAGGATGTAACACTAATTTAGTATCACCTGTTACAATTCATGATAATACATATATTGCAGCTGGATCTACTATTACATCAGAAGTAAATGAAGGTGATCTTGCGGTTGCTAGAGCTAAACAAAGGAATATTAGTGGGTGGGTTGAAAAAAAAGGATTAAAAAAATAAAAGATTTGATTATAAGTTAAGTAAAAATTTTAAGGGGGTATTCTCAATTATGATAAGTCATGGAAGAAATATAAAAGTATTTACTGGGAATTCACACTCTAAGTTAGCACAAGATATAGCAGATATATTGGGAATTCCACTCGGAAGGTCTAAAGTTTCAACTTTTAGCGATGGGGAAATATCTGTTGATATTAATGAGACTGTTAGGGGCAATGATGTATTCATAGTACAATCTACTTCTTCACCTGTTAATAATAATTTAATGGAATTATTAATTATGATTGATGCATTTAAGAGAGCATCAGCAGGTAGAATTACAGCAGTTATGCCATATTATGGATATGCCAGACAGGACAGGAAAGTTAAGTCAAGGGACCCAATAACCGCAAAATTAGTTGCAGATTTATTAACTGCAGCAGGAGCGCATAGAATTTTAACTATGGATTTACATGCAGCTCAGATTCAAGGATACTTTAATATTCCTGTTGACCATCTACTTGGTGCACCAATACTTGCAGAACATTTTATATCAAAAGGATTGATAGATCAAGAAGATGTTGTTGTAGTTTCACCAGATTTAGGTAGTGTGACTAGAGCAAGAAAGTTTGCAGATAACTTACATACACCAATAGCAATTATAGATAAGAGAAGACCAAAAGCAAATGTTTCAGAAATAATGAATATTATAGGAGACATTGAAGGTAAGAGATGTATACTAATTGATGATATGGTAGATACTGCTGGGACTATTGTAAATGCAGCAAATGCACTTAAAGATTTAGGAGCTAAAAATGTTTATGCTTGTTGTACACATGGAGTATTATCAGGTCCAGCATTGGAACGAATAAATAATTCAGCAATAGAGGAATTAGTTATGTTAAATACAATCCCATTAAAGCAAGATTTAGAGACTAATAAAATCAAATCAATTTCAGTTGCACCGTTGTTTGCAGAAGCAATAAAAAGAATTTATGATGATCAGCCAATAAGTAAATTATTTGAATATGAACAATAAAAAACACTATTTCAATTAGAAAAGCAAAAAACAGGATGTATATTTGTTTTAAAGAATTTAAAAAATTGAACAAATGTACATTCTATTTTTTATTTTAGGTTTTTTATTTCATGAAATAAATAATTTTTATTTTAAGAAGGTGAACATTAAGGTTATAATAGAATTATATTGTAAATTTTAATTGAAATATAATTAATAATTGTTAAGTAAGATATTCTTGGAATTCTTACTACAGCGAGGATTAATCATATTTCTTTGTTTGCTATAAAAAATAATTTATGTATGATATATCAGTACTATAAATAATATTAGTCTAATTAGGAGGCAGGGAAATAGTGGATGGATTTTCAACCAAGGTTTTGATTGTAGATGACGATGAAAATATTAGTGAAGTTATAGATATGTATTTGAAAAGTTCAGGATATAGTACTAAGATAGCTTTAAATGGAAAAGAGGCACAAAAATTATATTTGGAATATAATCCCGACATAGTTTTGCTTGACGTGATGATACCGTACATAGATGGTATTGATATTTTAAAATGGATAAGAAAACAAAAAGAAACACCAGTTATAATGATTACAGCAAAGGGAGATACTTTTGATAAGGTTTTAGCATTAGAACTCGGTGCAGATGATTATATAGTAAAGCCTTTTGAACCTAAAGAATTATTGGCTAGAGTTAAAGCTGTATTAAGAAGATATTCTGCAGAAAGTGTTAAAAATGAAATAATAAAATTAAGTGATTTATCAATAGATTCAACTTCTTATAAAGTAATATACAATGAAGAAGACATAAAAATGCCACCAAAGGAATTTGAATTATTATATTATCTAGCAAATAATAAAAACAAAGTTTTTACAAGGGAACAATTACTTTGTGAAGTTTGGGGATATGAATATCCGGGAGATTCTAGAACTGTGGATGTTCATATTAAGAGATTAAGAGAGAAATTAAGTGATGGCGAGCAATGGAAAATTGAAACAGTATGGGGTGTTGGATATAAATTTGAGGTGAATTAAATGAAATGTGGAAGTCTACTTCAAAAATTAATAATGACATTTATTATTATTTTAACTATTGTTTTAGTGTTACTTGCATGGATGCTATCTATATGGTTTAAGATAACTTACTTTGGTGAGAAAAGGACTCAATTTAAACAAGATGGAGAATATATATCTAATGTTATTAAAACATATGATATTGAGAAAAATGATATAAAGTTTGATGAACTACAAGCAATAGTAGATATGTCAAGTGTTGGAGCTAATGCAGATATTATTGTTTGTGATAAGTTTGACTACGTATATTTATATTCTAAAATTGATGAGAATATAAATATAGAAGATAAGCCTGATATTTCAGAAAAAGATATGAATTCATTAATGAATGGGCAGCCTGTAGAATATATTAATAAACAGTTTACTTATATGTATCCAATAAGAGAAAACGATGAATTCCAAGGATATGTTGTAATGACAACTCCATTATCAACTATAAGCAAGCAATTACATAGAATTTACTTTATCGTATGGATATCTGCATTAGTTGCTATGGTATTTGCATCAGCAGTTTTGTCCTTAGTTTCAAAGAAAATATTAATTAATCCCTTAGCACAAATAAACAATGTAGCTAAAAAATTTGCTAATGGAGAAGTTAATAGAAGAGTTTATATAGAATCAAAAGATGAGATTGGTGAACTTGCTAATTCTTTTAATATAATGGCGGAATCTTTAGAAAAAGTTGAGAATAATAGAAGAGACTTTATATCAAACGTTTCTCATGAATTAAGATCTCCAATTACATCTATAAAGGGATTTATTGCAGGAATAATTGACGGCGTAATTCCAAAAGATAAAGAAGGATATTATTTAGATAGAGTTTATAGCGAGATAAAAAGACTTACAAGATTAATTAATGACTTATTAGATTTATCAGCTATTGAATCTGGTAAATTAAAATTTAATATGAAAAAGATTGATATAAATGAATTAGTTAGATTGTGCATTATAAATAATGAACAGAATATAAAGGAAAAGGAAATAACATTAAAAATAGAGTTACAATATGAAAAATGCTATGCAAATGCGGATGAAGATAAAACAATGCAAGTTATAACTAATTTGTTAGATAATGCTATTAAATATTGTGGTAATAATGGAATAATAAAAATTAACACATATCATAAGGGAACAAAAGTTTTTGTGCAAATATATAATAATGGACCTAAAATTGGAGATGAAGAAATAAGGAATATATGGAATAGATTTTACAAGTCAGATAAATCTAGAACAAATAAAGTTAGTACTGGACTTGGATTATCTATAGTAAGGATGATACTTATGCAACAAGGTGAAGAAGTGTGGGTTAAAAATAATTCGGACATAGGTGTTACATTCACATTTTCACTTACAAAATATAGGAATAGATAAAACTTCTAAGGAGGAGAAAAATATGTTTTTGATAGTTGGTCTTGGAAATCCAGGTAAGGAATATGAAGATACAAGACATAATATTGGATTTAAAGTTATTGATAATATTGCAAAAGAGTATAATATTGAAATAAACAGGCAAAAATTTAAAGGTATATATGGAGAAGGATTTATTGAAGGAGAAAAGGTTATGCTTTTAAAGCCAACCACTTTTATGAATTTAAGTGGAGAAAGTGTAAGGGCGGTAGTGGACTTCTATAATCTTAATAATGATAAGATTTTAGTTATATATGATGATATTAGCTTAGAAGTTGGAACTTTAAGAATAAGAGAAAAAGGAAGTGCAGGTGGGCATAATGGAATAAAAAGCATTATAGCGCATCTTAGCAGTGATATTTTTCCGCGAATAAAAGTTGGTGTAGGACAACCTGACATAAACTTAATTAAATATGTTTTAGGCAAATTTACAAAAGAAGAAGAAGTTGTTTTAAGTGAAAGTATACAAGCGTCAACAAAGGCAACTAAAGAAATAATAAAAAATGATATAAAAACAGCTATGAATCAGTTTAATGGATTTAAAGCAAATAAAAAGGTTTAAAGAAGGTGCATAAAATGAGATTAAAAGGGTTATTAGAGCCCTTGGAAAATAGTATAGAATTTCTAAATATCATAAAAGGTATTGAAAACAAAAAATATCCTATTGGAATATATGGCACAGCCGAGTCAGGTAGAGGATATCTGATAGATGGAATTTTTGAAAATATTGATAAATCTATGATAATTGTCACTCAAAGTGATATGGAGGCAAAAAACCTTTATGAAGATTTGATATTATATACCAATGAAGTATACTACTTTCCAGTAAAAGAAATGGTTTTCTATAGTATTGATGCTATTTCAGGAGATTTAAGATGGGAAAGATTAAAGGTAATAAATGAAATATTAAATAAGAAAAAGAAAATAATAGTAACATCAATAGATGCCTTTGCAGCTAAATATACTCCACATAAATTATTTTTAGAGTATAGTATGAATTTAAAAGAGGGCGATGAAGTTAATCTTAATGAAATATCAAAAACATTAGTTCAATCTGGTTATGAAAGAATTGAAATGGTAGAAGGTAAGGGCCAATTTTCATTAAGGGGTGGAATATTAGATGTATTCCCAACGTGTTCAACTTATCCATATAGAGTTGAACTTTTTGGTGATGAAATAGACTCTATTAGGACATTTAATACAGAGTCTCAACGAAGTATTGAAAAAGTTAGAAAATTAAATATTTTTCCTGCAAAAGAAATAATAATATCTGAAGAAACTATAAAATATGGATGTGATAAGCTCAGAGAAGAATTCGATAGAATTGCGTTGGATGATAAAGATAATGAGCGAGTGGAAAAGTTAAGAAAGATATTAAACAAAAATCTAGAATCGCTAGAAGAAACATCATATTTTGAAACCATAGATAGTTATTTGCCATATTTAACTAAAGAAACAGAAAGTCTTTTTGATTATTTTAAAGATTACTTTTTCGTAGTAGATAATGTTCAAAGATGTAAGGGGAAATTAGAATCTACATATTTAGAATTCAAAGAAAATTTTACTGCTTTTTCTCAAAGAGGAGATATATTTCCCGGGCAAGGAAACTTATTAATTAATAAAGAAGAGGTATTAGAATCATTTGAGGAGCAAAATATCGTTTTTTTTGAACCTCTAGCTAAGATTAATGATTGGTTAAAACCATATTCAACAGTAGATGTAGCTCAAGTGACACTAAATAACTATCAAGGGCAATTAGATTTATTAATTGATGATATATTAAGTAAAAAGACTGCTGGATATAAGACGTTAATATTATCGGGAACAAGAGCCAGGGGAGAACGTCTAGTAGGAACTTTAAGAGATAGAGGAATAGAGAGTAGTTATAGAGATAATATTGATAAAATTCAATATGGTGAAGTTGTAATAACTTTTGGTAATCAATTAAAGGGTTTTGAATATCCAAATTACAAAACTTGTGTAATATCAGATAGAGAAGTGTTTGGTGAAGCAAAGAGGAAACTCAAAAATAGCAAGTCAAAGAAAAAAGGAATTTCTAAGATAAAGAGTTTTGCAGAACTAAAACCAGGAGATTATGTAGTTCATGCTAATCACGGAGTTGGTGTTTATAAAGGAATTAAGCAAATTGATGTTGGCGGGCATAAAAGAGATTATTTGGATATTGTATATGATAAAGGCGACAAATTATATGTTCCAGTAGACCAACTTGATTTAATCCAAAAATATATTGGAAGTGAAGGCAAATTTCCTAAGGTTAATAAGCTTGGAAGTATTGAATGGCAAAAGGCAAAGGCAAAGGCAAGAAAGTCAATTAATGAAATAGCTCAAGATTTAGTTAAGCTGTATGCTATGAGAAGTACTGTAAAGGGACATAAATTTCCTAAGGATACGCAATGGCAAAAGCAATTTGAAGATGAATTTCCATTTGAAGAAACTCCAGACCAATTGACATCCATAGATGAGATTAAACTAGATATGGAATCGGATAAGCCAATGGATAGACTTTTATGCGGAGACGTTGGATATGGTAAGACTGAAGTTGCATTAAGAGCTTCATTTAAGGCTGTTATGGATGGAAAACAAGTAGCAATATTAGTTCCAACTACTATTTTAGCAGAACAACATTATAAAAATATAAAAAATAGATTTTCTGATTTTCCTATAAAAGTAGATATGGTTAGTAGATTTAGAACATCAAAGCAACAAAAAGAAATTTTACAAAAAGCAAAAGAAGGTAACTTAGATATTTTAATAGGTACTCATAGGTTAGTATCAAAAGATATACAGTTCAAGGATTTAGGATTATTAGTAGTAGATGAAGAACAAAGATTTGGAGTAAAACAAAAAGAACAAATTAAAAACATTAAGAGAAATGTTGATGTTTTAACTTTAAGCGCAACCCCAATTCCTAGAACTCTTCATATGTCACTAAGTGGAGTTAGAGATATTTCTGTTATTGAAACTCCGCCAGAAGAGAGATATCCTATTCAAACATATGTTGTAGAACAAAATGATCAACTTATAAGAGATGCTATTCTTAGAGAAATAGGAAGAGGTGGTCAAGTTTACTTTGTATATAATAGGGTTGAAGACATTGAAAGAATGGCTAAGTATGTGCAGGCATTAGTTCCAGAAAGTAAAGTTGGAATCGCTCATGGACAGATGGCAGAAAGACAACTTGAAAGAGAAATGTTTGATTTCATGTCACAAGAATATAATGTATTAGTTTGTACAACCATAATAGAGACAGGGATGGATATTCAAAATGTAAATACAATAATAATTTATAATTCAGATAAGATGGGACTATCTCAACTTTATCAATTAAGAGGTAGAGTAGGTAGATCTAATAGAATTGCATATGCATATCTTTTATATACTAAAGACAAGGTTTTAACAGAGGTTGCAGAAAAGAGACTTAAGGCATTAAAAGATTTTACTGAATTAGGTTCTGGATTTAAGATAGCCATGAGGGACTTAGAGATTAGAGGAGCCGGTAATATGATGGGTTCATCCCAACATGGTCATATGGCATCGATAGGATATGACTTATATTGCAGAATGCTTGAAGATACAGTTAAACTACTTAAGGGAGAAATTGATAAAGAACCTATAGAAACGACATTAGATATAAAAGTTGATGCATTTATATCAGAAAGTTATATAGATGATGAAATTCAAAAGATTGAGGTTTATAAAAAGATAGCTGCAATCGAAGGTTTAGAGGATTACAATGACATAAAGGAAGAATTAGAAGATAGATATTCTAAGATACCAGAGCCAGTGTATAATTTAATGGATATTGCATATATAAAGAGTCAAGCTAAATCAATCTTTATAGAAGAAATAAAAGAAACTTCTAAGGAAATAATATTTAAATTTGCACAAGATGAAAGTGAATATAAGAAAATATTCAAAACTTTAATGGATAAATATAAGAAGAGTGTAGTATTAAAATTTGGCACCAATCCTTATTTTGCATTCAAATTAAAAGATATAAAGAAAGAAAGTAAATTAGAATTTTTAAAAGAAGTCTTTGATGACATAATATTGTAACAAATATATGATATAAAAGAGAAGTAATAAAAATAAAATAGTGTAAAAAATTGAATTATAAAAGCAATATTGATATACTAATATTATTACTTTTTACAGTAAGACATCTTCAAAAATAACAGTATATTACAAAATATATATTATGTATTTTAACAGTTATTTTTTAATGTTTAAATCTAGGAATAAGCGAGGGGAAAATTTTGAAAAAAATAAAAAAAATTATTGCAACAATAGCTATATTAACAATTGCAGTATCAGCTATGGGATGTAAGATGATTGAGAAAACACCAGAGGCAATACAAAAAACAGTTCTTGCAACAATTGGAAATGAAAAAATAACAAAAGGCGATTTTGATAAAGAAATGAGTAAATATGATGCTCAGTTAAAACAACAGTATGGAGATGATTATGCAACTAATGATAAAGTAAAAGATCAAATAACAAAAATCAAAAAACAACAATTAGATAGTTTAGTAACCGAAAAGATACTTTTACAAAAGGCTACTGAATTAAATCTTAAACCATCTGATGATGATATAAATAAGCAAATTGATGATACTATAAATCAATATAAGACTCAATATCCTGCAGAAGGACAATTTGAGAGTGCTTTACAACAAAATGGTATTACTGAGGATGAACTTAAGGAATCTTTAAAGAATGAAATCATAACAAAGGCAGTTCAACAAGATATGTTGAAAGATATAACAGTTACAGATGATGATGTTCAAACATATTATGATGAAAATAAAGATGCTAAATATTCAGTAGGTGCTGGTGCAACTGTAGCACACATATTAGTGGCAGATGAAGAAACAGCAAAAAGTTTAAAAGCTAAATTAGATGCTGGTGCTGATTTTGCAACATTGGCTAAGGAAAACTCAACAGATACAGGAACTAAGGATAGAGGCGGTAGCTTAGGATTTGTAGCCTATAACTCAACAGAATTAGTTGCTGAATTTGTAAATGGATTTAAAGACTTAAAAGAGGGCGAAGTTTCTGAACCAGTAAAAAGCCAATATGGATATCATATAATCAAAGCTACTGGATTAAAAAATGCAGAAATAACTCCATTTGATCAAGTCAAAGATGAAATTAAATCAACATTGTTACAACAAAAACAAGGAGACACTTTTAATTCAAAAGTAGAGGAATGGAAAACAGAATTAAAGGTTAAAACTAATGAGGATAAATTATAATTATCAATGAGAAATAAATAAAGAAGGCTGTTTTTAAATAATTATTTAAAAACAGCCTTCTTTATTTAAATAACATAATATTATGAATAAAATAATCGAAAAATAGCTAATATAAAAAAGAATTTGAATTAAAAGTGTAATCAACATATAATACCTAGAATATAAGAATATAAGAATATAAGAATATAAGAATATAAGAATATAAGAATATAAGAATATAAGAATATAAGAATATAAGAATATAAGAAGTTAATAATAAAAACATATGAAAAGTATAGTAGAACACAGGCTTTGGAGGTATATTGTAAAAAAAAATTAACTGTAAAGCATATCTATTTAGTTTTGAAATGATAATTTTTTATGTGTAAGAAATTGAGAATAGAAATATTTCAGTTAAGTATGTAAGTTTATGAAAAATAAATTTATATAAAATTTGCCTATAAGTGTATAAAATTTCTAGAAATTCAAATAATAATAGTGCAACAAATTAATAGAGTTTCAAAGGAGGTTATACAACCAATGAAAGCAACAGGAATAGTTAGAAGAATTGATGATTTAGGAAGAGTGGTAATACCAAAAGAAATAAGGAGAACTTTAAGAATAAGAGAAGGAGATCCACTAGAGATCTTTACAGATAGAGATGGTGGCGTGATTCTAAAAAAATATTCACCAATTGAAGAACTTACTAATTTTTCAAAAGAATATTGTGATAGCTTACAACAAGTTATAGGGCACGTTGTCTTAATCGCTGATAAAGATGCATTTGTTTCTGTGAGTGGAGCAACTAAAAAGGAATATGTAGAAAGAAAGGTAAGTAGTGAGCTAGAAAAAATAATGGATGCAAGAAAGACTGTGTTATTAAATAAATCTAATAATTCAGTAATACCATTACATAATGATGATGATGAAACAACTTATAACAGCCAAGTTATATCACCAATCATGGCAGAAGGCGATCAAATTGGTGCAGTAATAATTGTATCAAAAGAAGATGTAGAACTTGGTGAAGTTGAAACAAAACTAGTTGAAACAGCAGCAGCATTTTTAGGGAAACAAATGGAGCAATAATATTTATTATTTAATCACTGTATAAAAATAAAAGGCATAATACCTCTAAACTTACAATAATAATTAATTAGTAACATGTAAGTTTGGAGGTGTTTTATGAATAAGCAATCCCTAATAAAAGGGAGCATAATTCTTGGCGGTGCAGGAATAGTAACTAGATTTCTAGGTTTGTTCTTTAGATGGCCACTAATAATGTTAATAGGAGATGAAGGAATAGGGTATTATCAAATGTCATATCCGCTGTATATGTTTTTTATAGCTATGGCTTCAGGAGTACCTGTAGCAATATCAAAGATGATATCAGAAAAAAATGCAACAAATGATATGTATGGAAGCTTTGAAGTAATGAAGGAATCTGCTATTTTAATGACTATAATAGGGACAGGCACCACGTTGGCATTATTCTTTTTTGCAAAGCCAATAATAGTATTTTTAAAATGGGATCCCAAAGCATATTATTCATTAATAGGAATATCTTTTGCACCAATTGTAATATCCTTTGTAACTATTTTTAGAGGTTTTTTTCAAGGGCTACAGAATATGACTCCATCAGCTATATCACAAATAATAGAACAGGTTGGGAGAGTTATATTTGGAGTAGGACTTGCTATATTTCTATTACCAAAGGGAATTGAATATTCTGCAGGAGGAGCAGCCTTTGGCGCTACAGCAGGAGGAATTATTGGGGGGGGATATTTATATTCCAATTACAAAAGGATAAAGAAACGTTATAATGTAAAAAAGATAAAAAGCAATCCAGAAATATTAAATACAATATTAAGAATTGCAATACCAATATCGTTAGGAACAACAGTTGGTAGCATTATGAATCTAATAGATTCAATATTAGTTCCACAAAAACTATTAGAAGCAGGATTTTCAAACACGCAAGCTACTATACTATATGCACAACTAACTGGAAAGGCATCTGTCATTATAAATATTCCATTAACCCTTTCCATGGCAATTTGCACATCTTTAATCCCTATTATAGCTGAAATATTTATACTTAAAAGACAAAAAGAATTAAATAATAAAATAGATGCTTCTATGAAGATGACAACGGTAATTGCAATTCCTTGTACCTTTGGACTCTTCTTTCTAGCTGAACCAGTAATGAAATTTATATTTCCAGGTAGATTTGAGGGCATAGAAATATTAAAATATTTATCTCTAACTATACCTTTTATAATAATTACCCAAACAACAACAGCCATACTGCAGGGAACAGGAAATTATATAAAACCTGTTATTAATTTATTAATTGGATGTATAATTAAGATAATTTTAACTTGGGTATTGGTTCCTATGGAGCAATTTAATATATATGGTGCTGTTATAGCAAGTTTTAGTGCTTATGCGACAGTAAGTATTTTAAATATAGTAACAATGAAATTTACTTTGAGGGTAAAACTTAACTTATACAAGATACTAATAAAACCAGCATATGCATCGACTATTATGATGTTATTTGTATTAATTAGTTATAATATTATATATAAAAATACAACAAGTAATGGAATATCTTGCTTAATATCTATATTTTTAGGTATGATAATATATATGATATTAATAATTGTATTTAAAGTGTTTAATGTTGAAGAAATAAAGAGTAGAATTAAAAAAAGGTAAAAAGGAGAGAAAAAACCTAATGATTAAAATAGTGGGATTAGGACCAGGAGCTAAGGACGCATTGACTATAGGAACAGTAAGTGAGCTTGAAAGTAATAAAAATATATTTTTAAGAACAGAAAAGCATCCTACAGTAGATTACTTAAAAGAAAAGAAAATTATATTTGATACTTATGACAATGTTTATGAAAGTATAGGCAGTTTTGATGAGGTATATTTAAACATAGCTAATGACTTGATTAAAAAGCATGATGACTTAGGAGATTTAGTTTATGCAGTTCCAGGCCATCCATTAGTCGCAGAAAAATCAGTATTTAATTTAATAGATCTATGCAAAGAAAACAACATAGAATATAAGATAATACCAGCGGTAAGTTTTATTGATGCTATGATTGAAAGTCTTGGGATTGATCCGATAGGTGGATTGAAAGTTATAGACTCATTTGACATAGGCAACCAAATTTTAGACAAGAGAATAGGAACTATAGTTACTCAAGTGTATAATCAACTAATAGCATCAGAAGTTAAAGTAAAGCTACTAGAACAATATAATGATGAAACGCAAATTTATTATGTCAGAGCTGCAGGAATAGAAGGACAAGAAAGTATAAGAATAATACCCTTATTTGAATTAGATATGCAAGAAGACATAGACTATTTAACATCTATATACATTCCAAAAGATCTGAAAAATAAAAAGGATTTTAATGACATTTTAGAGATAATAGAAATATTAAGAAGTGAAGATGGCTGTGCGTGGGATAGGGAGCAAACACATAAATCTCTTGAAAAAGCGTTGATAGAAGAAAGCTATGAAGTTATAGATGCAATAGATCAAGACGATGATAACTCTCTGATTGAGGAATTAGGGGATGTGCTCCTTCAAGTTGTTTTTCATGCATCTATTGGAAAAGAAGATGGATATTTTGATATAAGTGATGTAATTGAAGGGATTTGCAATAAAATGATAAGTAGACACCCACATGTCTTTAAGGATTGTCATGAATTAAATTCTTCAGAAGAAGTACTTGTAAAATGGGATGAATTAAAGAGAAAAGAAAAGGGTTATGGTAGTCTTACAGAAGAAATGAAAGGCATAACAAGAGGATTACCTGCGCTTTTAAGGGCCCATAAGGTTCAAGAAAAGGCAAAAAAGGTTGGATTTGATTTCGATGATGTAAGTTTTGCTATAAATAAGGTAAAAGAAGAGATTAAAGAAGTAATAGATGTATATAATACAGAAAATATGGAGAAAATAAAAGAAGAAATTGGAGATTTATTATTTTCGTGTGTTAATGTTGCAAGATTTTTAAAAGTGGATGAAGAAATAGCATTAAATTGTACTATAGATAAGTTTATAAAGAGATTTGATTATATTGAGAGAGCTACTAAAGAAAAAGGCATTAAATTAACTAATATGAATATAGATGAAATGAATAAACTTTGGGAAACCTCAAAAAGTTTAGATTAATATATAATTTAAATAAAGGAATTCTTTAGTTTATGCAGAATAATTATTTAAGAACTATGTTGTAATGATTTATTTGTATTATTTAGTTATATATAGGGAAAGAAAGCGTTTTTCTATAGACGGGTAGCTGAAGAGGTTATATAATAAAGAAGTGCAATTTAGTACATAAAGAAAGCAGTTAGAAAATATATAACTGGATTTTAAGGAGGATGTCATTATGAATAAAGCAGAATTAATAACTAGTATGGCAGAAAAGAGTAAGTTAACAAAAAAAGATGCAGAATTAGCATTAAAAGCTTTAATTGAAAGTGTTGAGGAATCATTAGAAAAGGGTGAAAAAGTTCAATTAGTTGGTTTTGGAACTTTCGAAACAAGAGAAAGAGCAGCTAGAGAAGGAAGAAATCCTAGAACTAAAGAAGTTATAAACATTCCTGCAACAACAGTTCCAGTATTTAAAGCTGGTAAAGAGTTTAAAGATAAAGTTAACAAGAAATAAAATACAAGTCAGGACGAATAAATATGAACCCGAGTTTTCTCGGGTTCTTTTAATAAAGGAGAAAAGTATGAGATTAGATAAATATTTAAAAGTATCTCGTATTATAAAGAGAAGAACTATAGCAAAAGAGATATGCGAGAGTGGCCGTATATTAATAAATGATAAAGTAGCAAAGCCTTCTACTAAAATAAAAGAAGGTGACATAATTCAAATAACATTTGCTAATAGAACATTAAAAGCAGAGATAATTAATATAGCAGAGCATGTAAGGAAAGAAGATGCAAAAGCAATGTATGTAATTATTGAAGGTGAAGAAGATAGTGAGTAGTAAAACTAATTCAGTTTAGCTGCTCTTTGTTTAGTATATGGAAGAGAACTATCAGCAATAGACTAGAAGCATTAATAATTCCACATTCTAAATTATAATATATAAACATATATTGTATAAGGCATATTCAAAAAACAATAGACTGGTATGCTTGTATATCTTGTCTTACTATTTTGGGAATATGTTCAAGAAGAATGAATGGAGGAATTTTTAGTGGAGAAAAAAGTGGAAAATAAAATAGAAAATAATAAATCTAATTTAGTTCTAGAAGACAGAAAAAGGTTATCTTTAAGTGGCGTTATTGAAGTTATAAGTTTTGATGAACAGAAAATAGATTTAACTACTAATTTAGGTAACTTAACTATTAAGGGAGAAGAGTTAAAAATGAATAAATTAGATGTACAAAATGGTGATGTTATAGTTGCCGGGAGTATTGCAGCTATAGTGTATAATGGAAAAGTATCAAAAAAGAGCAACGAAAGTATAATAAGTAGATTATTTAAGTAGAAATAGTATGCCGTTAGAATTAAATATGCAAATTAGTCTTGTTATATGCAGCCTAGTTGGAGGGTTTATAGCAGGAATGTTGTTTGATATATATAGAGGGATAAGAGGCGTAAACTCTATAAAGATATTAACAATAATAGAAGATATATTATTTTGTATACTTATTGCTTTAGTTGTATTTACTTTTTTGCTATATACAAATTATGCGTTTTTAACTCCCTATGTATATGCTTTTATAATTATTGCTATTTTATTATATTGTAAATTTATTAGTGAAT
This sequence comes from Clostridium beijerinckii, assembly GCA_003129525.1. Lineage (NCBI taxonomy): Bacteria > Bacillati > Bacillota > Clostridia > Eubacteriales > Clostridiaceae > Clostridium > Clostridium beijerinckii. Next base: position 1,120,387 of record CP029329.1, read on the forward strand.
ATTTTTATGCTAGTGAAATGGTAATAGCAAGATTATTTTATAAATTAATTCGAATATTATCAAAAAACATATGGTATCCATTAAAAATAATTGCATATAAAATTGCAGATAGAAGGAAATAATAAAAAATTACTTGAATAATAGTAGTATAGTGTTTACAATAGACTTAAGAGAATTTGTAAAATAGAGGTTCTATAAGATGGAAAAAAAGTTAATATTAAAAAGAATAGTAATTGCTGGATGCATTGTTTTCTTTGTTTTTAGCTATATTAGGCAAAATGTAACCATGAGCAGAATTCAAAAAGAAATTGATAATAAGCAATTGCAGTTAGATGAAGTTAAGCAAAAGAATGATAGACTTCAAGATGAAGTTGAGAAAATTAATTCAGATTCATCAGATTATCTTGAAAAATTAGCCCGGGAGAGACTTGGAATGATTAAGCCGGGAGAAAAAGTTGTTAATGGTGAGATGATAGACCAAAGTCCTAATTAACTTTCCTTGTATAGAAAAGCTTATAAAACTCTGAATAAAATGATAACAATTAAATAATAATTAAATTTGTATTTTAAATTAAAGAACTCTTGCATAATAGCATTTGTTCTTATAAATTTATATATTTTTTAAATTTAAGGAGGAGTCTTTTAAACATGACCTTAATGGCAGGAAACATAGTAGAGGGCACAGTAATAAACATCACAAATTTTGGAGCTTTTATTGAAGTTGAAGGCAAAACTGGATTAGTTCATATTTCAGAAGTTGCAGATTCTTACGTAAAGGATATTAGAGAACATCTTAAAGAACAAGATAAAGTAAAAGTAAAAGTTATCTCAATTGATGATAACGGTAAAATCAGTCTTTCAATAAAACAAGCAAATATTCAAAAAAAATCGATTAAACCAGCAGAAATTGACTGGAAGGTAACTGAAAAAAGGAAGCCTAATAATACAGGAAATTTCGAAGATATTATGTCTAAATTCTTAAAAGATAGTGAAGAAAGAATGCAAGATGTAAAGAAACACCAAGAATTTAAGGGAAAAGGTGGAAAAAAAGGCCAATAGTATTTTAGGTTGTAAACAAATCAATATAAAGATTATTTAATAAATTAAAAATGTAGAATAAATTAGTAAAGGATATTTTCGTATTTTTTTATATTTTATTCTACATTATAAATTTATAAATAATATATTATAATTTATGGATTTACATAATATAATAGAGCTGAAAGTAATTTGAGATAAATACACAAATCTTTAGGATATTACTATAAATTTCAAGTGAAAAAAAATATAATAATATTTTTATTGACAGTATAAAGATTATATACTATAATTAGCTTTGTCGTTGAGACTTAGTTTTTGATGATATGCCGAAGTGGCGGAACTGGCAGACGCACAGGACTTAAAATCCTGCGGTAGTTAAACACCGTACCGGTTCGATTCCGGTCTTCGGCACCATATATAGTATAATATAATAACGCGGGGTGGAGCAGTTGGTAGCTCGTCGGGCTCATAACCCGAAGGTCGTAGGTTCAAGTCCTGTCCCCGCAACCATTAATGTAGCTGAGTAATAATCAGTTAGTTAAGACAATTCATTTATATTTGAGGTAGTATAGGTTAAAATACCATTTTACTAGCAAGGTATACAGAATTGATAAATATACAATATACGAAATTTTATGTGATTAAATATCATATAAGTTTGGTTTATGTCTTGGTACTATATATATGATAAAATATAATAACGCGGGGTGGAGCAGTTGGTAGCTCGTCGGGCTCATAACCCGAAGGTCGTAGGTTCAAGTCCTGTCCCCGCAACCATTAATATGGCGGAATAGCTCAGCTGGCTAGAGCACTCGGTTCATACCCGAGGTGTCGTAGGTTCAAGTCCTATTTCCGCTACCAACATGTGCCGAAGTGGCGGAACTGGCAGACGCACAGGACTTAAAATCCTGCGGTAGTTAAACACCGTACCGGTTCGATTCCGGTCTTCGGCACCATATATATAATATAACATAATAACGCGGGGTGGAGCAGTTGGTAGCTCGTCGGGCTCATAACCCGAAGGTCGTAGGTTCAAGTCCTGTCCCCGCAACCATTAATATGGCGGAATAGCTCAGCTGGCTAGAGCACTCGGTTCATACCCGAGGTGTCGTAGGTTCAAGTCCTATTTCCGCTACCAATATGTGCCGAAGTGGCGGAACTGGCAGACGCACAGGACTTAAAATCCTGCGGTAGTTAAACACCGTACCGGTTCGATTCCGGTCTTCGGCACCATATATAGTATAATATAATAACGCGGGGTGGAGCAGTTGGTAGCTCGTCGGGCTCATAACCCGAAGGTCGTAGGTTCAAGTCCTGTCCCCGCAACCATTAATGTAGCTGAGTAATAATCAGTTGGTTAAGACAATTCATTTATATTTGAGGTAGTATAGGTTAAAATACCATTTTACTAGCAAGGTATACAGAATTGATAAATATACAATATACGAAATTTTATGTGATTAAATATCATATAAGTTAGGTTTATGTCTTGGTACTATATATGATAAAATATAATAACGCGGGGTGGAGCAGTTGGTAGCTCGTCGGGCTCATAACCCGAAGGTCGTAGGTTCAAGTCCTGTCCCCGCAACCATAAAATAAGATATCTTATTTTATAAGTATTCAGATAAAATCTGAAGTGTCGTAAATTACTTTTATATTTTGAATGTAATAAATATGCCGAAGTGGCGGAACTGGCAGACGCACAGGACTTAAAATCCTGCGGTAGTTAAACACCGTACCGGTTCGATTCCGGTCTTCGGCACCAAAAGACTTAAGCAATAGCTTAAGTCTTTTTTGATATTAATATTAATATGGTAATGATTCATATTAAATACATTATAAAACTAAGATTATAGATATACTTGAGTTTAGTTGGATGTACTTATCATAAAGAAGCACTATGTAACCACGGTAGTCATAATATCATCCAATTAAGAGTGTATATATTTTTTGATTAGCCCATCTCTAATGAGTAAAGTACTGCTATACATCAGATAAGGATATAAAAGGAGTTTAATGTAAAATAATTTTCTGAATTATTTTACATTAAACTCCTTTTATATTATTGTATAATACAAAATTATATTGTGAGTCTGTTTAAGTTATTTAGAAATTCATTCTGGTAACGAAAAAATTGACATTAGAAGTGGTTATTTAAGTTTTAAAGTTTTATGAAAAAATAATTATATATAAATTTCTAATAAAAGAATATTAACGACAAATTAATTATTAAAGAAAAAATAAATCAATAGGCTTAAAAGGTTGATTATATATGGACTTAGGATAAGCTGAATGAAATTTAGGATAAAGAAAATAATCTACTATATCATTAGATAATAGAGAAATTTAGATGAAGTTGTCCTACGAAAACTTTATAAGAGAAACATCTTATGACATTTATCGTAAAGTTAAAATGATATACTTACTTTACATTATTTGGAAATGAGGCGAACCGATGTGCAATATGGATTAGATGTAAATAAATACAAAGAAATAAATGAAGTGAAAAATGTAAAAAGAAAAATATGGATGCAAGCATCTATAGCAAAATTAGGAGTGATCTTAATAGTAGGAATTTTACTTGGGCGAGTAAATTTATTATTAAATCAATCAAATAGTAGTGGAATAGCTCCAGTTGGAATAGCTTATTTAATAGCTGTTATTACAAAAGAAAATAAAAAAAATAGTTTATGCGCAGCAATTGGAGTTAGCATAGGATATTTAACAATTGATAATTTATTATCAGATGGATATGTATATTTAGTAGCTGTGACCTTAATAACAATATACTATAGCTTTATAGCACCTGATAAAAAAAGAAAAAAGGAACTAGCAGCTTTTGCAATAATTTTATGTAGTTTCTTTGTTTATGGATTTTTAGTTAATAAATATGAATTAGGAGTAAACATAACTTTAGGTTTACTACAAACATTAATTGTTATGCCAATATCTTATGTTATAAGATATGCACTAAATTCCTTGGAAGAGATTAATACTAACTATTTTTTTTCTTCAGAAGAAATAGTTAGCATCGGAATATTTTTATGTTTGTTAGTTGCTGGAATAGGTAATGTCAATTTTAGTAATTATTCTATAAGAAACATAGGTGCATTAACATTGGTTCTAACAATTGCCTATGTTGGTGGAGCAACATATGGAGCTATGATTGGAGTTTCAATGGGAATAATGATTGGAGTCGCATCTGGAGATATGATGTACAGTGTAGCCTTTTTTGGAGTTGGAGGGCTCGTAGTTGGAATTTTTAAAGAGACAGGAAAAATATTTTCAATACTTTCAGGCATAATAATTTATTTTGCGTTAGCACTATATTCTAATGCAATAACATTAAAATTAGGAATTGAGGTTTTATCTAGTTCAATTTTATTTTTATGTATTCCAAAGCCTGTATATAAACGTATTGAAGTTGAAATAAATCCATATAAGAAGAAAGAATCATTAGGAGAGATTCAATTAAATGTAATAAAGGAGGAATTTACGTATAAGCTAAAAGAACTCACAAGTGTATTAGCTACTGTGTCAAAATGTTTAGGAAATACTAATGATAATAAAAATTTATTGATTAAATCAAAGGGAAGTGCTTTAGTAGAAAATTTAGCAGATAGGAGTTGCTCAAATTGTGAAAATAAGCCTTTATGTTGGAAGAGGGATTTTCATCAAACCTTCAATTCTTTTCAAATGTTAATACAGAGCTATGAGGATGGAGAAATAGCTATACCAACAGATTTAGAAAAGAGATGTGTCAAAAATTTTACTCTTTTAAGGAGCACGGAAGGAATTGTAAATAATTACAATGTAAATGAAGCGATAAAGGAAAGGTTGGAAGAAGGAAAAAATATATTATCAGCTCATATATCTAATATATCAAGTACATTAGATAATCTTCTAAATGATTTTAAAAGAGAGGTCACTATAGATACGGATTTAGAGAGATTAGTAAAACGCATATTCAATAAAAATTCAATTTATTATAATGATATTTTTTGCTATATAGATAAAAACGGTAGAATGAAAATTAGAATAAGCATGAATAATTGTGAAGGATCTAATTACTGTGAAAAAAATATAGTTTCTTTATTAAGCAATTCTATGAGAATGAAATTATGTATTGGAGATGATGGATGCAATATTAATCCCAAGACAAATGAGTGTATTATTATAATAGAAGAAAAACCAAAGTACTATATAGTATCATATGGAGCAATGGAATCGAAATGTGGAGAGAATCAAACAGGAGATAATTATAGTTTTGGAAAAACTGCTAATGGAAGTTATATGACAATATTAAGTGACGGGATGGGTTCAGGACCTGAAGCTGGCGAAGAAAGTAAGGCAACCGTGGATTTAGTAGAGAAACTTATGGAGGCGGGATTTAATGAAGATATAACCGTAAATACCGTAAATTCTATAATGGGTATGAGATTTGCAGAAGACGAAAAGTATGCTACTCTAGATTTAAATAAAGTAAATTTATATAATGGGGATACAATCTTTGTGAAAATAGGAGCGGCACCTAGTTTTATTAAGAGCGGTCATGAAGTGGAATCTATCAATTCTAAAAATTTACCTTTCGGACTTGTAGATGAAGTAGAAGTAGAAGTGATAAAAAGAGTATTAAAACCTGGAGATATTCTAATCAATGTAAGCGATGGTATTTTAGATATTGATAAATTTAATTCTGGAAAGTCCACTTGGATAGAAGAATATTTAAAAGATATTAATGCAGATCCTAAAGAGCTGTCAAAAAAAATATTAGATATGGCAAAGACATTGAGCAATGGTGTTGTTAAAGATGATATGACAGTAATAGTGTCAAGGGTGTATTTAGATACTTAAAATATTATTAAGCACATTGAAAAAAGTAATAAGTCAGCAGGCTAGTCTATTTTGTATAATACTACGTCGGTATGTTCACCTAGTAGCTTACTATGGGGGAAACATACTCTTATTTGATACAAAATAGACATCGCATAATTGACTTGTTATTTTCTTTTATGTACCTAAAAGCTACTTCAAAGCTTTAATTTATAAATTAATTACAAAATAGTTATTTATAATTTCTGTTTGAACAATCTAGGTATTACGCATATAAAGCAAAAATGTTGTAGGTAATTAATTATATTTTTTTGATAATAATATTTACATTTAAAACATATATACGTAAAATATAGTATAAAGTAATATATATAATATTTAGGCATATTCAAAAAACAACAAGTCAATATGCTAGTCTATTTTGATATGACTTATAGATAAATAGGAGTGTTTATTTTTGTGTAAAAAAGTACTATCTTATATTAAAGATAATAAATTAATTAAATCTGGAGATAAAATTTTAGTTGCTCTTTCTGGAGGACCAGACTCTATATGTCTTTTGAATATTTTATTTGAATTAAAAAAAGAGCTAAATATAGATATAGCAGCTGCTCATTTAAATCATCTTCTACGAGGTGAAGATGCCTTTAAAGATGAAGAATATGCAGTAAATATATGTAATGAAAAGGGGATAAAGTGTTTTGTAAAGCGTGTAGATATAAATACTTATGCTAAGGATCATAAATTATCTTCTGAAATGGCAGGAAGAAGTGCTAGGTATGATTTCTTTGATGAGATTGTAGAAGAAGAGGGTTTTGATAAGGTTGCTACTGCACACAATGCAAATGATCAAGCAGAAACAATTTTATTTAGGCTTATGAGAGGAACAGGTCTTGAAGGACTTGGAGGCATTAAAGCTTCTAGAGATAATAAAATAATAAGGCCTATTTTATGCCTAAGCAGAGAAGAAGTAGAGAAATATATTGAATTAAAAAAATTAAATCCTAGAATTGATAAGACTAATTTTGAGAGAGTTTATAATAGAAATAAGATAAGATTAGACTTGCTACCATATATGAAGGAAAACTTTAATGAAGATATAATACAGACATTAAATAGAATGTCATTACTGTTACAAAAAGATAATGAATTTCTTGAAAATTTATCATTAGATTTATACAATAAATATTGTATAAGATACGATGCCTATTTTATAATAAAAAAGGATATGTTTAAAGAAGAAGATGCTATTGTTAGTAGAGTGTTAAGACGTGCTATAACTAAATACTCAAAATCAAATTATGATTTTGAAATGAGGCATATATATGAAATTTCGCACTTAGCAAAAAATAATTCTGGGAAATCAGTAGATTTGCCTAATGGAATTTATGCTGAAAATATTTATGGCGATATATACATAAAAAATAAAATGGAAAAACGTTATATAAATAATAAAAAAGAAGAGATAAATATAAATAAAAATAATATAAATAAGCATAAACTAGAATTTAATGATTTTAGGATTGAATTTTTTATAGTGGAAAATTGTGAAATTAATGATGCAAGCTTAAATCAAAACAATTTAATAAAATATTTTGATTTCGATAAAATAAATAATAATATTTCAATAAGAGGTAGAAGGGATGGAGATAGAATCATTCCTTTAGGTATGAAGGGAAGTAAAAAATTAAAAGATATTTTTATTGATATGAAAATACCTAAAGAAGAAAGAAATAATATTCCTATTTTATGTTTTGATGAAAAAATTGCATGGATTTTTGGAATTAGGACATCAGAAGAATATAAGCTTACAAACATAAGTAAAAATATATTAAAAGTAATTGTTGAAAGAAAGGAATATTGATATGAAACAAGATATACAAGAAATATTATTTTCAGAAGAGGCTTTAAGTAAAAGAATTAAAGAATTAGCTAGTGAAATAAGTAAGGATTATAAAGGAAAAGATTTAATTGTAGTTGGAATATTAAAGGGATCAGTAATATTTGCTGCAGAGTTAATAAAGAACATATCTATTCATTGTGAAATAGACTTTATGGCGGTATCAAGTTATGGAAGTTCTACAGAGACTTCTGGTGTTGTAAGAATCTTAAAAGATTTAGATAATAATATTGAAGGTAAAGATATTTTAGTGGTTGAAGACATTGTTGATACAGGAGTTACCTTAACATATTTGCTTAAGTATTTAAAAGCAAGGAAAGCTAATAGCATAGAAATAGTTGCACTATTAAATAAACAAGCAAGAAGAACATCTGATTTAGATGTAAAATATATTGGATTTGAAGTTCCTGATGGATTCATAGTTGGATATGGAATAGACTATGCTGAAAAATATAGAAATTTACCATTTATAGGGATATTAAAACCTGAAGTATATGAAAAATAGAAATTGCAATTTTATTGTAATAAGAATATTCCTATGGTAAAATTTTAAATATGATGAGAGAGGGGGGCCTTGAATGAAAAAATATTCAAGCGCAGCTGTATGGATTGTATGTTCAGTTATGCTAGTTTTAGCAGCAGTTACTATGTGGCAAACAGGAAAAGGTTCTAGCGAAATGGCGTATAGTGCATTCGTACAAAAATGGAATGCAAATGAAATAGAAAGTGTTGTAATTAAAGAAGATAGTATGACAATAGAGGGGAAAACCACTGATAATAAAACCTTTATTACTTATGCTCCAGGGGAACTTGTTAGTTCGCTAATACAAAATCAACCTAATGTAGATGTTAATGTGGTTTTTCAGAAACCATCTAATAACGCCACATGGATTGCAACATTGCTTCCGTTTATATTTATGGCAGTAATTGTTTTTATATTTTTGTTCATATTTACGCAACAGTCTCAAAGTGGAGGCAGTGGAAGAGGCGTTATGAATTTTGGTAAGAGTAAAGCAAAAATGGTGACACCGGAAAGCCAAACTGTTACATTTAATGATATAGCAGGTGCTGATGAAGAAAAAGCAGAGCTTGAAGAAATAGTTGATTTTTTAAAGTTACCAGCAAGATACTTACAAATGGGAGCAAGAATACCCAAGGGAGTATTATTAGTTGGACCTCCTGGAACTGGGAAAACTTTACTTGCAAAAGCAATAGCAGGAGAAGCTGGAGTTCCATTCTTCACTATATCTGGTTCAGACTTTGTTGAAATGTTTGTTGGAGTTGGTGCATCTAGAGTTAGAAGTCTATTTGAAGAAGCTAAAAAGAATTCACCTTGTATAATATTTATAGATGAAATCGATGCTGTTGGAAGACAGAGAGGTGCTGGACTAGGTGGCGGACATGATGAAAGAGAACAAACATTAAATCAACTTCTTGTTGAGATGGATGGATTTGGTGTCAATGAAGGTATCGTTATGATAGCGGCTACAAACAGACCTGACATATTAGACCCTGCATTATTAAGACCAGGAAGATTTGATAGACAAATAATGGTTGGGGCTCCTGATATAAAAGGTAGAGAAGAAATTCTTAAGGTTCATACAAAAAAGAAACCTCTTAGAGATGATGTGAAATTGGATATACTAGCCAAGAGAACTCCAGGTTTTTCTGGTGCAGATTTAGAAAATTTAACAAATGAAGCTGCATTACTTGCAGTTAGAAGAGATAAGAAACAAATATCAATGTCTGAAATGGAAGAGGCAATAACTAAAGTTATTGCGGGGCCAGAAAAAAAGAGTAGGATAATAACTGAGCATGATAGGAAGCTAACAGCTTACCATGAAGCTGGTCATGCAGTTGTTATGAGATTGCTTCCTAATTGTGATCCAGTTCATGAAATAAGTGTAATTCCAAGAGGAAGAGCTGGAGGGTATACTATGCATCTTCCTAAAGAAGATACTTCTTATACATCTAAATCTAAACTAGAAGATGAAATGATTGGACTTTTAGGCGGAAGGGTTGCTGAGAAGCTAATTCTTGGAGATATAAGCACTGGTGCTAAAAACGATATAGATAGAGCTAGTCATATAGCTAGAAGTATGGTTATGGATTATGGTATGAGTGATGAAATTGGAACGATATCTTACAATACTTCAGGCCATGATGAAATTTTCCTTGGAAGAGATTTAGGTAAAGGAAGAGAATTTAGTGAAGAAGTTGGTTCTAAAATAGACAAAGAAATCAAGAAATTTATAGACGAAGCTTATGATAAGGCGAATAAATTATTAAAAGAAAACGTAAATAAATTACATGCTGTGGCTCAAGCCTTAATTGAAAAAGAAAAGCTTGATGCACAAGAATTTGAAGATATTTTTGTGAATAATTAATAAATAAGAAGGCTATTTCAAAATAATTTTATTTTGGGATAGTCTTTTTTGAATATAAATAAAATCCAACAGTAATAATACGAATATTTTGATTAGATTTCTATTTATTATTCGAAAAAACTTTTATTACATAGGTTGAAATGATATAATTAAGTACAATAAATTGATTTTTGGTTAATTAGGAGGAATACTTAAATGAAAAGTGATATTCAAATTGCACAAGAAGCAAAAATGGAACCAATAAAAAATGTGGCTGAAAAATTAGGTCTTTGTGAAGATGACATTGAATACTATGGAAAATATAAATGTAAGATATCTTTAGATGTATATGATAAAGTTAAAGATAATAAAGATGGAAAGTTAGTTTTAGTAACGGCTATAAATCCAACTCCGGCTGGTGAGGGAAAGTCAACAGTTACTGTAGGGCTTGGTCAAGCACTAAATAAACTTGGTAAAAAGGCTGTAATAGCATTAAGAGAACCATCTCTAGGACCAGTTTTTGGGATTAAAGGTGGAGCTGCAGGTGGCGGATATGCTCAAGTAGTTCCTATGGAAGATATTAATCTTCATTTTACTGGTGATATGCATGCTATTACATCTGCTAATAACTTATTATCAGCAGCTATAGATAATCATATACATCAAGGAAATATTTTAAAGATTGATTCTAGAAGAATAGTTTTTAAAAGAGTTATGGATATGAATGATAGAGCGCTTAGACATATTGTTGTTGGAATGGGTGGAAAAGTTAATGGATTCGTTAGAGAAGATGGATTCAATATAACTGTCGCATCCGAAATAATGGCTATACTATGTTTAGCAAGTGATTTAGAAGATTTAAAAGAAAGAATGGGAAATATTGTAGTTGCTTATAATTTAGATGGAAATCCTGTTTATGTTAAAGAATTAGAAATTCAAGGAGCTATGGCTTTGCTGATGAAAGATGCAATTAAACCTAACTTAGTTCAAACGTTAGAAAATACTCCAGCACTAATACATGGAGGGCCATTTGCTAATATTGCTCATGGATGTAATTCTATAATGGCAACTAAACTTGCCTTAAAACTTGGAGAAGTTGTAATAACTGAAGCTGGATTTGGTGCTGATTTGGGTGCGGAAAAATTCTTTGATATTAAGTGTAGATATGGAAAATTAAAACCTGAATGTGTTGTGATTGTTGCGACAATAAGAGCATTAAAACACCACGGTGGAGTATATAAGACTGAACTAAATGTTCCAAATGTCGAAGCTTTAGCTAAAGGGATAACTAATTTAGAAAAACAAGTAGAAAATATTAAGAAATTTAAGGTTACACCTGTTGTTGCTATAAACAGATTTGTAACAGACAGCGATGAAGAAATACAATTCATAAAGGATTTCTGCGACAAGATGGGAGTTAAAGTAGCATTATCAGATGTATGGGCTAAAGGTGGAGAAGGTGGAATTGAACTTGGAAATATTGTATTAGATATTTTAGATAATAACAATTCTGATTTTGCACCAATATATGATGAAAAGGCTACGATTGAAGAAAAGGTATTGACTATAGCTAAAGAAATTTATGGAGCAGATAAAGTTAATTATACTCCTGCTGCTAAAAAACAAATTCTGGAGTTAGAAAAGTTTGGATTAGATAAGTTACCTATATGTATGGCAAAAACACAATATTCTTTATCTGATAATCCTAGTCTTTTGGCTAGACCAGAAGGATTTGATATTACAGTTAAAGAGGTTAGAGTTTCTAATGGGGCTGGGTTTGTAATAGTTCAAACAGGAGATATAATGACTATGCCAGGACTGCCAAAGGTTCCAGCTGCAAATAAGATGGATGTATTAAAGAGTGGAGAAATAGTAGGATTATTCTAAAATCTAGTTTGAATTTTAATAATTTATAAAAATTAATAATGTAAAATGAAAGAAATACTATAAAATGTATAGAGATAAAATATGATTATAATGGTAAAAATTATTTTAAGATAATAGTATTATTTTAAAATAACATTTTAGCCCTTGACAAATCAACCAGAATTGTTAAAATTATATTGTTATTTTTAAGTAAATTTCTAAATTAAGGCAGCTCTTCGGGCTGCTTTTAATTTAACTATATTAAGGTGGTGCTTTCTATGATTTTACTTGTTGATGCAGGTAATACCAACATTGTTTTGGGAGTACATAATGGAGAACGATATATAGCTAGTTGGCGTATTTCGAGTGATGGAAATAAAACATCAGATGAGTATGGTATACAAGTTATGCAATTATTTAACTCAAGTGACATTAATCCTAAGGATATTACTGGAGTTATAGTTTCTTCTGTTGTTCCTAATATAATGCATTCTTTAGAAAATATGTTAAGGAAATGCTTTTGTCATGAACCTATAATAGTTGGACCAGGAATAAAAACAGGAATAAATATAAAGTATGATAATCCAAGAGAAGTTGGAGCGGACAGAATAGTAAATGCTGTTGCGGCATATGAGATCTATAAGAGACCGGTAATAATAATAGATTTTGGTACGGCTACAACTTTCTGTGCAGTACGAGCAAATGGAGATTACCTTGGAGGATGCATATGTCCAGGAATAAGAATTGCAGCAGATGCCTTATTTGAAAGAGCTGCTAAGCTTCCGAGAGTAGAATTAGAAGTACCTAAAAATATGATTTGCAAAAATACAGTATCGAGCATGCAATCAGGTATTTTATTTGGGTATATTGGGCAAGTTGAATATATAGTTAAAAAGATGAAACAGGAAATGAAAGAGTCTAAGTATAAGGAAGAACCTCTTGTACTAGCAACGGGAGGATTAGCTAATTTAATAGCTAAAGAAACTGATGCTATAGATAAGGTGGATTCTGATTTAACATTGGAAGGATTAAATATATTATATAAAAAGAATAAGGAAATGGAAAATTAAGAATGAAAGAGTTTATGGATAGTATAGAAAAGTAAGGAGTACATTCTAAATGAAAATAGGAGATTTAACTTTTGAGAATAATATATTTTTAGCCCCTATGGCAGGTGTGACAGATATATCATTTAGAGGATTATGTAAAGAAATGGGATGTGGGTTAGTTTATACCGAAATGGTTAGTGCTAAAGCTTTATATTATGGAAGTGAAAATACACAAGCCTTACTTAGAATAGCAGATGAAGAAAAACCAGTGGCAGTTCAAATTTTTGGAAGGGAACCAGATATAATGGCAAATATCTGTGAAGAACAATTAAATGATAGAAGTGATATTTGCATTATTGACATAAATATGGGCTGCCCAGCTCCTAAGATAGTTAAAAACGGAGAGGGATCTGCTTTGATGAATGAGCCAGAACTTGCATATGAAATTGTAAAGGCTATAAAAAAGGTTTCTAAAAAGCCTGTTACTGTTAAATTCCGAAAGGGATTTGATGAGGATAATATTAATGCGGTAGAATTCGCAAAAGGGATGGAACAAGCAGGAGTTGATGCAATTACTATTCATGGACGAACAAGAAAACAGATGTATCAAGGTGTTGCAGACTGGGAGATAATAAAAAAAATCAAAGAAAGTGTTTCTGTTCCTGTAATAGGTAATGGAGATGTATTTTCGCCGGAAGACGCTCTTAAAATGAAAGATATTACTAATTGTGATGGTATAATGATTGCTAGAGGAAGCCAAGGAAATCCATGGATATTTAGGCAAGTGAGCAGTGCATTAAAAGGGCAAACTATTAATGAAATTTCAAATAGAGAAAAAATTGAAATGTGCATTAGGCATTATGAATTAGCAATTAAATATGATGGTGAATTCAAAGCTATTAGAGAAATGAGAAAACATGCATCGTGGTACATTAAGGGTCTTCCAAGATGCACAGATATTAGAAATCAAATTAATATCTTAGATAATAGTAAAAAAGTAATTGAAATTTTAATGAAATATAAAGAAGAATTAAAAGGTAAATTTTAGCAAATAAATAATAGTTAGAATAATCTAATGATTTGGGGCATATTATTAATATTTAGAAAATTGAAGATAAGAGCACAAATTGCTTTAAGGCAGGATTTGTTGACATATCAAATATGCTGATTTATAATTAGTTAAATGTTTTAAGGTTAAAAGCTTATTTTAGGCTATTTAAAAGAAATAATTTAATTTACTCTGTTTAAAAGATATCTTAATAACAGAGTTTATCTAAGTTAATTTGTACAATACTTAATTTGAAAAAAATTAATGCGTGTAATTGTTAATTTAATAAATATAGAAGGTTTTAAAGGGGAGTAAAATATATGAGCCAAGCAAAACAATATTTAATGACTTATGAAGGTGTTAAAAAATTAGAAAGTGAACTTGAATATTTAAAGACAGTAAAAAGAAAAGAAATAACTGAAAAGATAAAGGTTGCATTAGGATATGGAGATTTAAGTGAAAACTCTGAATATGATGAAGCTAAGAATGACCAAGCATTTACAGAAGGAAGAATACTTCAATTAGAAAATATGTTAAAGAATGCAGTTGTTGTTGATGAATCAGAAATTCCAAGTGATATTGTTTCAGTTGGATCAAAGGTTAAAGTTAAAGATTATGAATTTGATGAAGAAGTAGAATATTCAATAGTAGGTTCAGCGGAAGCAGATCCTATGAATTTTAAGATATCAAATGAATCGCCAGTTGGAAGCGCTTTAATGGGGAAAAAAGTGGGCGCTATATTAGAAGTGATAGTTCCAAATGGAGTAAATAAATTTGAAATACTAGGAATAAGTAGAAGTTAATTGGAGGTACAATATGTCAACTGAAGAAATTAGTATACAGGAATTAGAGTCTCAGTATAATGAACAAGAAGGTTTAAGAAGAGATAAACTAACAGAGTTACAAAATGCAGGAAAAGATCCTTTTGATGTTTATAAAGTAAATAGAACTCATACATCAGAAGAGGTTAAGGCAAATTATGATACATTAGAAGGTAAAGAAGTAACAGTTGCAGGAAGATTAATGTCTAAAAGAGGTCAAGGAAAGGTTGTATTCTCAGATATATATGATAAAGATGGAAAGATACAATTATTCTTAAAGATTGACAAAGTTGGTGAAGAAAATTTAAAGCAATATAAAACACTTGATATAGGTGATTGGGTTTCAGCAAGTGGTGAAGTATTTACAACAAAAACAGGTGAAGTATCGGTAAATGTAAATACCTTTGAACTAAATTGTAAATCTTTAAAACCACTTCCTGAAAAATGGCATGGATTAAAAGATCCTGATTTAAGATATAGACAAAGAGAAGTTGATATAATTACAAATCTAGAAGTAAAAGATACTTTTATTAAGAGAAGCAAAATTATTTCAGCAATGAGAGAATTCTTAGATACTAAGGGTTTCCTAGAAGTAGAAACTCCAATACTTGGAGCAATAGCAGGTGGAGCAGCAGCAAAACCATTTATTACTCACCATAATACTTTAGATATGGATATGTATTTAAGAATTGCACCAGAGTTGTATCTTAAGAGATTAATAGTTGCTGGATTTGAAAAAGTATATGAAATAGGAAGAAACTTCAGAAATGAAGGAATGTCAGTTAGACATAATCCGGAATTTACGACTATTGAATTATATGAAGCATATTCTGATTATAACGATATGATGGAAATTACAGAAAATATGATTGCCTATGCTTGTGAAAAGATAAATGGAACTACTAAGGTTAATTACCAAGGTACTGAAATAGATTTTATGCCACCATGGAGAAGAATTACTATGGTTGATGCTGTGAAGGAATATTCAGGCATAGATTTTAATGAAATTAAATCTGCTGAGGAAGCTCAAGCTATAGCTAAAGAAAAGCATTTAGAATTTGCAAAACCTTTAGATAAAGTAACAAAGGGTGATGTATTAAATGCTTTATATGAAGAATTTGGTGAAGCAAATATGATTCAACCTACGTTTGTAATGGATTATCCAGTTGAAATTTCACCTCTTACAAAGAAGAAGAGAGGGAATCCAGAATTTACTGAAAGATTTGAAGGATTTGTATTTGGTAGAGAACTTTGTAATGCATACTCAGAATTAAATGATCCAATAGTTCAAAGACAAAGATTTGAACAACAAGCCAATGAAAGAGAACTTGGTGATGATGAAGCATATATGCTAGATGAACAATTTATGAGTGCTCTTGAGACTGGTATGCCACCAACAGGTGGAATGGGAATGGGTATAGATAGACTTGCAATGTTTTTAACTGATTCAGCATCAATTAGAGATGTTCTATTATTCCCAACAATGAGACCACAAAAGTAATATAACATTTAAGAGTGTATAATACTTTTAAAACTGAATATTTCTATTAGGATATAATGAGGATCCATATATATATAGCAATATATATATATATGGATTTTTTTAGCTATATTATGTTATGCAAAATAACTTAGATGGAAAAATAGTATTCTTTTAGTATGTTTTTGCCGTTATATAATAAAAAATAAATTTTAATAATTAAAAAGCTTGAATTATTTAAAAAAGCTGATATAATAGATTAAGTAATGACGTTCCGCGATAGCTCAATGGTGGAGCACTCGGCTGTTAACCGATAGGTTGGAGGTTCGAGTCCTCTTCGCGGAGCCATTTTTTTATACTTTTTTATATAAGTAGGAAGCCAAATATATGATTTGGTGTGAATTACTTGTTTAGTGAGTGAATGCGGATTAATTTTCCTTGATCATAGGTTGTAGCATATGAAATTGAATTTTTGCTACAGCCTTTTTATATAAATTTATTATTTAATATGTGTAATATTCCAGAAATGGGCATATTGCAAAGCAATTTTTTGAAAACAAAACTAATTTGATTAATAGTTAATATTATTTTATGTTTTATATAAAAATAGGGTTGCATAATTTAAAAAAGCTGATATAATAGATTAAGTAATGACGTTCCGCGATAGCTCAATGGTGGAGCACTCGGCTGTTAACCGATAGGTTGGAGGTTCGAGTCCTCTTCGCGGAGCCATTTTTTTTATACTTTTTTAATATAAGTAGAGAAGCCAAATATATGATTTGGTGTGAATTACTTATTTAGTGAGTGAATACGAGTCAAGTTTTCTTGATTATAGGCTATAGCATATGAAATTGAATTTTGCTATAGCTTTTTTATATTAAATTTATTATTTAATATCCATGAGTTACTAAGAACAGGAATATTTCAAAGCAATTTCTTGAAAATAAAACTAATTTAATTTATAGTTAATATTATTTTATGTTTTATATAAAAATAGGGTTGCATAATTTGAAAAAACTGATATAATAGATTAAGTAATGACGTTCCGCGATAGCTCAATGGTGGAGCACTCGGCTGTTAACCGATAGGTTGGAGGTTCGAGTCCTCTTCGCGGAGCCATTTTTTTTATACTTTTTTAGAAAATATTTTAACCTTGACATATAAAGGGATTTTGTTAAAATTAATTAATGAATTGAATATACATGTTGAAAAAGAATAGTAATTTACAAATCAATTTAAGAGAAATGGTGTTTGGTGGGAGCCGTTATTGATTTTAGATGAATGGAGCTTTTGAGTGTAAAGTCGAAAGATGGGCTTAAGCCAAGAAGGGTGGAACCGCGGAATTATAATTTCGTCCCTTTGTGCTTATAGCCTTTTTATTTTTATGAAAATATCAATGACTTTATAAATATTAGTTATGAAATAAAATATATTTGGAGGGATAAATAATGGCAGTAGAAAAAACAATGGATAAGATTGTAGCACTTTGCAAAAATAGAGGGTTTGTATTTCCAGGCTCAGACATATATGGTGGGCTAGCAAATTCATGGGATTACGGTCCTTTAGGTGTAGAATTTAAAAATAATGTTAAAAAGGCATGGTGGAAGAAGTTTGTTCAAGAAAGTCCTTACAATGTTGGATTAGATTCTGCAATTTTAATGAACAAAGAAGTTTGGGTTGCATCGGGACACATTGGTGGCTTTTCTGATCCATTAATGGATTGTAAAGAATGTAAAGCAAGATTTAGAGCAGATAAGATAGTTGAAGATCACATGACAGAAAATGGTGCAGAAGTAGCTAGTGCTGATGGATGGACAAATGAACAATTAAAAGAATATATTGAAAGTAATAACATAGTTTGTCCTAAATGCGGAAAGATGAATTATACAGATATAAGAAAGTTTAATCTTATGTTTAAGACATTCCAAGGTGTTACTGAAGACGCCAAAGCAGAAGTTTATTTAAGACCTGAAACAGCACAAGGTATATTCGTAAATTTTAAAGCGGTACAAAGAACTTCAAGAAAGAAAGTGCCGTTCGGGATAGCTCAAATAGGTAAATCTTTTAGAAATGAAATTACTCCTGGTAACTTTACATTTAGAACAAGAGAATTTGAACAAATGGAATTAGAATTTTTCTGTAAGCCAGGAACTGATTTAGAATGGCATAGATATTGGAAGGAATATTGCTGGAATTTCTTACTTAACTTAAGTGTAAAACCAGAAAACTTAAGAATGAGAGACCATGGTGAAGAAGAGTTGTCATTCTATTCGAATGCAACTTCTGATATAGAATATTTATTCCCATTTGGATGGGGTGAGCTTTGGGGTATAGCAGATAGAACTGACTATGATTTAACTAAGCATCAAGAACATTCAGGTCAAGATTTAAGTTACTTAGATCAAACAACTAATGAAAAGTATGTACCATATGTTGTAGAACCATCATTGGGTGCTGATAGAGTTACGTTAGCATTCTTAATTGAAGCTTATGATGAAGAAGAATTAGAAGGCGGAGATGTTAGAACAGTAATGCACTTACATCCTGCATTAGCTCCATTTAAAGCAGCTATATTACCTCTTTCTAAAAAGCTTTCAGAAAAAGCTTTGGATATTTATGCAGATTTAAGCAAGAAGTTCAATATTGAGTTTGATGAAACAGGAAGTATAGGTAAAAGATATAGAAGGCAAGATGAAATAGGAACTCCTTACTGCATAACAATTGATTTTGATACATTAGAAGATGGAGCAGTTACTATTAGAAATAGAGATACTATGGAACAAGAAAGAATTAAGATAAGTGAATTAGAAAAGTATATTGAAAAGAGCTTAGAATTTTAATAAAGAATAAGAAAATACAGCCTACTGATCATTTGTCAGTAGGCTGTTATAATATTTAAGTTCACAGAGAATTTTATTTAAATAGCAAAATTAGGTCTTAAAGCGATAATTTGTTTAAAGTATTATAATAATAGACAACAAAGGATACAATGGATAATATCGCGTTGATGTGGAATGAAAGTTTTTATAGTGATATAATTAAATCTAAGCAAGAAAGAATATTCCTATAGATATAAATCATTTTAATATGGAGGATAGAAATGAAAAAAGACTTTAAAGAATTTAAGAGATTCATATTAGGAAAGAAGGTTGCAGTTGTTGGAATTGGAGTAAGCAATATTCCATTAATCAATTTTTTATTGGAATTAGGTGCTACAGTAACAGCGTTTGATAAGAAGACTAAAGAGGAACTTGGTGAAGTAGCAACTGATTTTAATAATAAAGGTGTTAAGTTGGAACTTGGAGAAGGATATTTAAATAATCTTAATGGATTTGATGTGGTATTTAAGACACCGTCTATGAGAATTGATAGTGAGTCATTAGTTAAAGTTAAAAAAGAAGGAACATATATTACTTCTGAAATGGAGGAATTCGTAAGATATACTAAGGGAAAAGTATACGGGATAACAGGTAGTGATGGGAAGACAACAACTACAACTATTATTTCTAAATTGTTAGAAGAACAAGGATATAAAACTTGGGTTGGAGGAAACATAGGAACTCCATTATTTTCACAAATAGAAGATATAAATGAAGATGACAGAGTTGTATTAGAATTATCTAGTTTTCAACTTATGACTATGTCGGAAGAAATAGATATTGCTATATGCACAAATTTAGCTCCTAATCATTTAGACATGCATAAGGATATGCAAGAATATATTGAAGCTAAGAAAAATATTTTTTTATATCAAAGTTCAAATGATTTATTAATAGTAAACAGAGAAAATGAAATTACTCATGGCTTTAAAAAAGAAGCAAAGGGAATTGTAAAAGAATTCAGTTCTAAGAGAGAAATAACAGATGGAGCATATTATAAAGACGGTACACTTTATGTTGAAGGAAAGGAAGTGTGCAAAAAAGACGATATAGTAATTAAGGGTATGCATAATGTTGAAAATTACCTTGCTGCATTTATAGCTACTAAAAATGATGTTTCTGTAGAAATCATGAAGAAAGTTGCAGAAAACTTCGCGGGTGTTGAACACAGATGTGAACTTGTAAGAGAGATAGATGGGGTTAGATACTATAATGATTCCATAGCTTCAAGTCCAACAAGAACTTTAGCTGGGCTTAAAGCATTTGATAAAAAAGTTATAGTAATTGCAGGTGGTTATGACAAACATATACCTTTTGAACCGTTAGCTTATGAAGGTTATGATTATATAAAAGAATTAATTCTTATAGGAGCAACAAAAGATAAAATAAAGGCTGTGTTTGACAAATTAGAACAAGAAAAAGGAATTAAGACTACCATAAGAATGGCAGAATCACTAGAAGATGCTGTCAAGATAGCTAAAGATAGAGCTAAGCCAGGAGATATTATTACGTTGTCACCAGCTTGCGCATCATTTGATATGTATCCTAATTTCATGGTAAGAGGGAATAAATTTAAAGATATAGTAAAAGGTTTGTAGTTATACAATTTATTATTAAAAAAGGTTTAGATATTATTTATAGCAATTGACAACAATCTAATTTTGGAATGAACAAACGGTGCTAATTTAGAAATTATATAGTAAAAGGATGTTTGAAAATAATTTATAATGAATTATTTTCAAACATCCTTTTAAAGTTGTTAGCAAATTGAAATAAAATAATGAGTCAAATGTACTAGTGAACTGAGTTATTATTTTTTTATATGTCTTAACTTTGAATAGAAAATTTCTTGAAGTAAATGTTGTTAACATTAATGCTTGGATTATAAAAAATACCAGCAGAGGTTAAATAATAGTCATTTATTCCTTCAGATATTTCAGGTTTATAGGATGCAGTTGAATTTTGAAGGTCTACTGATAATGAATATAAGTTATTTGAGTCATCTCCATTGATAAAATATAAAGACTTATTAATAATTTTTAATTGGAATCCATTCATAATATAAAGCCGCTTACAAATTAATGTAGAAGGATCTATTGAATACAAGTTATTGTTGTCAGAAGAATTGAAGAAGAGTAATTGTCCTTCGAATACTACGAAACTATTAGCGGTATAATCAGTAAGCTTTTGTCTATTAGTACCATCTGTTTTAATTGAGTATAATTTTGAATTATCACTTAAATTTTGATAAATAATAAAATCACCGTTGATTATAAAAGATCCAACATTCTCAGCACATATTAATATGGAGCTTGAATTTATAGTGTCATATTTATAAATCTTATTTTCATCATCTTTATTCATATAAAATAATTCATTATTAACAGCTATTAAATTATGTACTGAATGAGTGTTTAAGTTAGTGTAAATTTTGTTAGCAATATCAAAAGAACATAAAGCATTATTATTTGAACCATCAGAAAAATAAATAGTTTTATCAATTAATGTGATGTTATCAGCAGAGTAATTAGCAAAATCAGTAATATTTTCGCTTTTAAGAATATCAGCTGGTAAGGGATCAGGAATTGTTGAAATTCTATTATTTTCATCTGGATTAGGAAATATTAAGTCAGTTCCGTTAAAAACAAATGGACATAAATATGAAGAAGCATCAGTTAGAGCAAATGAAACTGATGGAGTTACTGTAGTATTAGGAACTTGTATTGACGTAGTGGAAGAGGTACTAGGATTAGTGGAATCTGTAGATGAAATGGTTTTATTTCCACATCCTATAAAAGAAAGCATAGTAAGTGATAGTAATAGGCATA